>DAIDTN010000187.1 GCA_027457185.1 Burkholderiales bacterium
CATCGACGAGCACATCGCCCGGCCGATGGGCCTGTCGATCGAGCAGGCGGCCGCGGGCATGTACCGCGTCGCCTGCAATAACATGGCCCAGGGCGTGCGCGAGGTCACGATCAAGCGCGGATTCGATCCGCGCGAGTTCCCCTTCATCCCGGCCGGCGGCGCCGGTCCGATGCACTCCTGCCTCATCTGCACCGAATTGGAGATTCCGCTGCAAATCGTGCCGCGCGAATCCTCGGTGCTGTGCGCCTTCGGCATGCTGATGAGCGAACTGAAACACGACTTCGTGCGCACCTTCGTCGCGCGCCTGGGCGCGGTCGACTGGGCGAAACTTGCGCGCATCGTCGACGACATGTCGCGCGATGGCGCGCATCAACTCGCCGAAGAGCGCATCGCCGAGAAGAATCGCCGCTACGAAATCAGGTTCGATTGCCGTTATATCAAGCAGTACCACGAGGTGTCGTTCCTGGTGCCGCGCGAGTTGATCGATCGCGCCGATACGCTGGCGATCGCCAGCGCCTTTCATGCCGAACACAACCGGCTCTACGGCTATTCGCTGGAGCAGGAAAACACGCCGGTGGAAATCATCAATGTGCGCGTGCAGGCCATCGGCTTCACCGACAAACCTTCCTACCAGCTGGACACATGGGTGGGGGCCGACGCGTCCGCCGCGATCAAGGGCCGGCGCAAGGTCTACATTCCGGAAACCAATGCGTTCAAAGAGGTCCCGGTGTATGACGGCCACAAAATGCGCTTCGGCAACCGGATAGCCGGCCCGGCCATGATCGAACAGGAGACCACCGCCATATTCGTCAGCGCCTCCTTCGATTGCATCGTCGACGCCTACGGCTCTTTCGCCCTTTACCGCAAGGGCCGCGAGGATCTGATCCGAAGCTGCATCAGACAGGAGACGGAGACCGCTATATGAACAAGAACGCAAACGCCGAAGCTAAAATCGATCCGATCCTGCTCTCGGTCTATGCCCGCACATTCAAGTCCATCACCGACGAGATGAGCATCTCCATGGCGCAGACCACGCGCTCGCCCATCCTGTGCGAGGCCAAGGACTATGTCACCGGCCTCTACGACGGCGACGGCAACATGCTCGAACAGACCGAGAACCTGCCGATACTCGCCTTCTCCCTGGCGCCGGTATGCAAATACATCAAACAATACTTCGGCGACGAAATCTACCCGGGCGACGTCATTTTCCACAACGACGTGTTCAGCCTGGGAAATCAGAACAACGATGTCGCCGCGTTCAAGCCGGTGTTCCTCGACGGCAAGCTGGTCGCCTGGACCGCGGTCAAAGGGCATCAGGCGGACATCGGCGGCAATGTCGCCGGCGGCTACAACCCCAACGCCATCGAGGTATGGCAGGAAGCGCTGCGCATCCCGCCGGTCAAGGTGGTCGAAAAGGGCAAGCTCCGGAAAGACGTGTGGAACCTGATTTTCGCCAATGTCCGGCTGGATATCGTGCAGCACGACATGAAGGCCGAGATGGGCGCCTGCACCGTGGGCGAACGCCGCCTGCTGGAACTGCTCGGCAAGTACGGCATCGACAGCTACGCGGCGCACAAGCAGGCGCTGTTCGATGCCACGCGCAAAATGATGGAAGCGGAAATCGCCAAGATACCGAACGGAAAATATTCGGGCGAAGGCTATGTCCATTACGACGGCCGCCACGAAGGCTCGAAGTTCACCATTCGCGTCGACATCGAAGTGAGGGACAAATCGATCAAGTTCGACTATTCGCGCACCGACGCCCAGACCAACGGCTTCGTCAACGGCACCTACACCTCCAGCGCTTCGGCCACCATCCTGACGCTGCTGCAAATGGTAAATCCGGACATTCCGCACAACGAAGGCATGGTGCAGCCGATCGAGATCGTGATTCCGGAGGGGACCATCCTCAACGCGGCCTATCCGAAAGCCACCACCTTCGGCAATCACCTGTGCCCGCCCAACGCCGACGCGATCCAGCGCGCACTCGCGCCGGTCATGCCCGATCGCGTTACCGCCGGCTGGAACAACCTGCTGGCTTCGCTCACCACCGGCATCGATCCGAGAAACAAGGAGAAGTACGTCGACATCGGCTTCATGGGACTGAAAGGCGGGTCGGGCGCCATGCGCGGCACCGACGGCTACGACCATATCGGCATGATCGATGCCTCCGGCGGTGTGCTCGACCAGGACTACGAAATGTTCGAGCAGCAGACGCCGCACACCCTGATCAAGCACGAACTGCTCACCGATTCCGCCGGTGTCGGCGAGTGGCGTGGCGGACTCGGCGTGGAAACGATGTTCGAAATCGGTTCCGACGACACACAGCTGGTCACCTTCGGCGACGGCGACTTCGAGCCCGCCTTCGGCCTGTTCGGCGGCGGCTCGGGCGGGCTCAATTTCATCCGTCTGCGCTATCCGGATGGGCAAACGGTGGTGCCCAGAAACAAGGACCTTATCAGCGGCGTGCCCAAGGGCACGCTGTACCATCAAGTGGCGAGCGGCGGCGGCGGCTACGGCGACCCGCACAAGCGCGATCGCACGCTGCTCGAGGAAGAGGTGAAGAACGGCGTCATCTCGGCCGAGGCGGCGCAGCGTCATTACGGGGTCCGGCCGAACAAAGGCTGACGATCATGAACTTCGAATTGACCGACCAGCAAAAGGCGATCCGCGACACCTTCGCCCGCTTCTGCGACCAGCGCATTGCACCGCAGGCAGCTGCCCTGGATGAAGCACACGCCTTTCCGCGGCCCTTGTTCAAGGACTTGGCCGATCTGGGCTTCTTCGGTATGCGCTATCCCGAGGACGCGGGCGGCAGCGGCATGGCGCTGACCGAATTCTGCCTCGCGCTGGCCGAAATCGCGCGCGGTTCCATGTCGCTTGCCGCCGCCGCGGCGATGCAATCGCTCATGGGCACCAAGTTCCTGCACATGCTCGGCAGTGCCGACATCATCGAACGCCTGTTCAAGCCGGCCCTCAGGGGCGAGAAGATCGCGGCCATCTGCATGACCGAACCCAATGCCGGTTCCGACCTGAATTCGATCGCCACCACGGCGAAGAAAACGGACGGCGGCTACCTGCTCAGCGGGCAGAAAACCTGGATCACTTCGGCGCCGCTGGCCGATTTCTTTACCGTGTTCGCCAAGGCCGGAGAGGAGAAGAAACTCACCATCTTCCTGGTGGAGCGCTCGTTCAAGGGCCTTACGGTCGGGCGTGAAATCCATAAAATGGGGGTCTGGGCGCTGCCGACCTCGGAGGTGGCTTTCGATGCCTGCTTCGTTCCGGACAGCCACCGTTTGAGCCGCGAGGAAGGCGACGGCGAGGGACATCTGCGCAAAACTCTGGCCGAAATTCGCATCATCACCGGCGCCATGGGTCTGGGCATTGCCCGCGCGGCACTGGACGAGGCGGTGCGCTATTCCTCGGAGCGCAAGCAGTTCGGCAAGCCGATCAACCGCTTCCAGGCGATTCAGCTCAAGCTGGCGGAGATGGCAACCCAACTCGAAGCCGCCACGCATCTCGTTTATTACGCCGCCTGGCTACGCGACGCCGATCTGCCGCACCACAAACAGGCCGCCATGGCCAAGCTGTTCGCCAGCGAGGCGGCAGCGACTATCTGCGACCAGGCGGCGCGGGTGCTCGCCTCCTATGGCTACGCGATGGAATACCCGGTGCAGCGTTATTTGCGCGACGTGCGCTTCCTGTTGATCGGCGGCGGCACCAGCGAGATATTGAAACTCATCGTTGCCAAGGAGTTAGCCAGCACATGAAGCCAATCAAGGTACTGCTCGCCAAACCCGGTCTGGACGGGCACGACCAGGGCGCCAAAATCGTGGTACGCGCGCTGATGGACGCAGGCTTCGAAGTGATCTATACCGGCCTGCGCCAGACACCCGAAGCGGTGGCGCGCATGTCGCTGGAGGAGGATGTGGATGTGATCGCCCTGTCGAGCATGGCCGGCTCGCACCTGCATTTCTGCCAAAAGCTGAAACCCCTGCTCGAAGCCGGCGGGCTTACCGACAAGCTTTGGCTGATCGGCGGCAGCCTGCCGCAGCAGGACCACGCGGCGCTGCGCGGGCTCGGATTCAAGGGCATCTTCCCCACCGGATCCAAGCTCGATGCGATCGTCGACTACATCCGGCAAAACGTTAAGGCGGCGTGAAATGAACGAGCGCGCAAAATCAGAACTCGAGCCCGTAGTCAACGAATCGGGTATAGAGGTCAACCCGCTTTATACCGAGGAGGACGTGCAGAAAAGCGGCGGCTACAAGCTGGTCGGCCTTCCCGGCGAATATCCCTTCACCCGCGGCATCCACCGGATGATGTACCGTAAGCAGCCCTGGACCATGCGCCAGTACGCGGGCTTCGGCAATCCGGCCGAAACCAACCAGCGTTTCAAGTACCTCATCGCCAACGGCCAGACGGGCTTGAACGTCGCCTTCGCCCTGCCGACCCAGATCGGACTGGATTCGGACGATCCGCTGGCCGAAGGCGAGATCGGACGCGTCGGCATGTCGGTCGACACGCTGCGCGACTTCGAGGTGGCGTTCGACGGCATCGACCTGAACAAAATCACCGTGTCGCTCACGATCAACGGCGCGGCAGCGATCCTGATCGCCATGTATCTCGCCATGGCGGAGAAGCGCGGCTACGACCTCGCGCAGCTGCGCGGCACGGCGCAGAACGACATCCTCAAGGAATTCATCGGCCGCGGCACCTGGGTCTATCCGGTCGAGCCCTCGATCAAGCTGGTCGGCGACACCATAGAATATTGTGCCGAGCACGCGCCGCGCTACAGCCCGGTCTCGGTCTGCGGCTATCACATCCGCGAGTCGGGCGCCACGCCGGCGCAGGAAATGGCTTACGCCTTCTGCATCGCCAAGGCATATGCCGACGAGGCGCTGAAGCGCGGTCTCTCCATCGACGAATTCGCCGGGCGCCTGTCCTACAACTTCAATATCTTCGGCAACATCTTCGAACAGGTGTGCAAATTCCGCGCCGGCCGCAGCCTGTGGGCCAGGATCATGAAAGAGGAATACGGTGCGCAGAAACCGGGTTCGATGTGGCTGCGCATGATCGCCGGCGGCGGCGGCGGCGGACTGACTTTCGAGCAACCGGAACTCAATATCGTGCGCGGCGCCTACTACGCCCTGATCAGCGCGCTCTCCGGCGCACAGACCATGGCGCTGTGTTCCTACGACGAGGCCTATACCATCCCCACCGAGTACTCGGCGCGCATTTCGCTGCGCACCATGCAGATCCTGATCGAGGAGATGGGCCTGACCGAAACCGCGGATCCGCTCGCAGGCTCCTATTACGTTGAGACCATGACCAACCAGATGCGCGACAAGATCGCGCAGATCATGGCAGAAACCGATGCCGAAGGCGGCATCGTCAAACTGGTTTCCGAGGGCATCATCCAGGCCAGGGTTTCGGCGCAGGCCTACCGCATGCAGCGCGACATCGAGTCCGGCCGCTTTCCCAAGGTAGGCGTCAACCGCTACCGCAACGAACACGAGGAAGATCATCCGGTCGAATTCCATCCGTACAAGGAAGAGGACGCACGGGTCCAGATCGAGCGCCTCAAACACGTTCGCGCCGAGCGCAACCAGGCAGCGGTCGACCAGGCCCTGACACGCGTATGCCAGGATGCGCAAGCCGGCGCAAACCTCATGCCCGCCATCGTCGCGGCAGTGAAGGCTTACGCCAGCGTAGGCGAGATCACGCATGAAATGGTGAAAGTCTATGGACGCTATAAGGAACCGATTCGTTTTTGAAGTCCGCTTCGAAGGAAACGCCGATGTCCGAAATCCAGCAGTACCTCCCGCACTGCAGACTGGAGCAGGTGGCCGCGCTAACTTTGTGGCACGAGCTCGGTGCCGCCGACGTCATCACACGAGCGCAAATTTCCGGAACCGGCGCAGCTTCGATCTCGTGCGCAGCGAGCCGCGGAGCTTTGCAACTCGAGGTGGTAGACAGTCTCGAAGGTTCGAATGCAAGCAGAGTCGTTCAACTGGAATCTCTTACGATTGACTACGACTGCCAAACGCGGAGATACTCTAAAATGCGATCGAGTTTCCCATCCTTCCTTTGGACGTACCGGGGAAGTGCGCAAGTGCTTGATGCGCCTTGCCGAGCTAGGCAAGTTAGTGTCAGCTCCAGGATCGAGAGTAAGCCATGCAGGAGATAACCAGCTATCTGGCGCCTCGCCGCTTGGACGAGGCATTGCAGGCAATGGCGGACGGCGATGCCACCGTGTTGTGCGGCGGTACGGACCTCGCACCACAGACCGAATCCGGCATGCGCCAATACAAAGCGAAACTGCTGAACATTCGCCGCATCGAACGACTGGGCGGCATTGAAGCCACAGGTGACAAGGTTCGCATCGGTGCCCTGACGACGATCAGCGAAATCCGCTGCAACCCCGCGCTCGCTGCAATCGCGCCCGTTCTGGTCGAGGCGGCCGAGCATTTCGCCAGCGAGCAGATTCGCAACGCGGCGTCGGTGGGTGGCAACCTGTGCAACGCCTCGCCGGCCGGCGATATGATCCCGGCCTTGCTGGTATTGGGCGCCTCGGTCGAACTCGCATGCTGGCGCGACGGCGCCGTGCGGAAGCGGCAGGTACCGCTGGAACAGTTCTTCGTCGGTCCGGGTAAGACCGTCAAACTGCCCGAAGAGTTGCTGACCGGCGTAGTGTTCGACCGGCCCGCGGCGGGCTTCGTCGGCAGGTTCCGCAAGTCCGGCCCGCGCCCCGCGCTTGAAATCTCCACCGTTTCGGTCGCCTTCGGCGCCCGTGTTGCCGGGGGCCGACTCAGCGATGTGCGTGTTGCCATGGGCTCGGTCGCGCCCACGCCCTTGCGCGCCCGCCATGTCGAGGCTGCGCTCGAAGGCAAGGCGCTCGACGCCGCGACCATCGCCGCCGCGGTCGCCGCGACGGCGGAGGATGCCAAACCCATCGATGACGTGCGTGCAAGTGCGTGGTATCGCAGCCATCTCGTTCGTGTGTTCGTTGAAGAGGTGCTCAATGATGTCCGTGGAAACTGAAATCCGCTTCAAGCTCAATGGCCGCGAGGTGCGCCTGAATGTGCCGGTCACCATGAAAACCCTAGCCATGCTGCGCGACAAACTCGGCATGACCGGAACCAAATATGCCTGCGGCGAAGGCTAGTGCGGCGCCTGCACGATCAGGATCGACGGCAAGACCGTCAACAGCTGCCTGATGTACGCCGTCGATTGCGACGAACGCGAGCTCGTGACCATCGAGGGGCTGCGCACGCCGGAAGGCCTTCACCCGCTGCAGCAGGCCTTCGTCGATTACGGCGCCGTGCAGTGCGGCTTCTGCACCCCGGGCATGATCGTGCAGGCCGACTACCTCATCGAAAACAATCCCAACCTGACGCGCGAAGAAGCGCAACGGGGGCTCGAAGGCAATCTGTGCCGCTGCACCGGCTACACCAAGGTGCTCGATGCGGTGCAGGCAGCCGCCGAGAAGAAGAAGTGCTGCGGCCGCTGCTGAGCGGGCGCCATTCCATGCCTCGGGCCGCATACGCTTAAGGAGTGCAAAGCCATGAAACGGGACGCCATCGGTTCACCCATCGAAAGGAAGACCCTGATCGGCCAGCGCGTCAGGAAGCCCGACGCGCCCGACAAGGCGACCGGCAAGACGCGCTACATCAACGACATGGTGCTGCCGCAGATGCTGATCGGCAAGGTGCTGTTCGCCGGCCGGCCACACGCCAGGATCCTTCGCATCGATACCTCGGCGGCCGAAAAGCTGCCAGGGGTCCATGCGGTGCTGACGGGCAAGGACGCGGCCGGCCTCAAGTTCGGCTTCGTGCGCGACAACGTCGCGATCAAGGACAAGGTGCGCTGCGAGCACGACGAGATCGCGGCGGTCGCCGCCGATACGGAAGAGATTGCCCGGCGCGCGCTCGAACTGATCGAAGTCGAATACGAGGACCTGCCCGGCGTATTCACGCCCGAATCCGGCGCCGCGCAAGGCGCTCCGCTCGTCCACGATAACTTCCCCGGCAACAAGAGCCTTCATTTCGAGTTCAAGCACGGCGATCTCGCAGCGGCCGAAGCGGCCTCCGAATTCGTAGTCGACAGCGTGTTCCGCCCGCACCACGTGACGCACTGCTGCATTGGCACTTCTTGCGCGATCGCCGACTTCGACCACAACGGCAAGCTGACGATCTGGACGCAGACCCAGTATCCGTACAATTACAAAATGGATCTTGCCCCGGCGCTGGGCATCGATCCCGGCGACATCCGGGTCATCCAGCCGCCCATCGGTGGCGCCTTCGGCTCCAAGCTCGACGTCTACCCCTACGAGCCGATCGCCGCGCTGCTGGCGAAGAAAGCCGGCCGGCCGGTCAAGGTCATCTATTCGCGCGAAGAAGAGTTCAGGGCCTCGCCGACGCGCCAGGCGGCGATCATCCATATGCGCACCGGATGCACCCGCGATGGCGTGCTCACCTTCCGCAGCGCCGACGTGTTGCTGGACAATGGTGCCTACACCTCATGGGGACCGACCATTCCCGTCATCATGATGCGCACCACGTCGGGCCACTATCGCGTGCCGGTGGTCGACTTCAAGGCACAGGCGATTTACACCAACAACCCCTACGCCGGCTCCTTCCGCGGTTACGGCAACGTCCAGACCACTTTCGCCACTGCACAGCAGATGGACATGCTCGCCGACATGGTGGATATGGATCCACTCGAGTTCCATCTCAAGAACGCGCAGAAATCCGGCGAAGTCACGCCGCAGAAATCCTTCCTGCGCGAGTGCGCCCTCCCCGAGTGCCTGGAAATCGCCGCCAAGACCAGCGACTACAGCCGAAAGCGCAGGGAGTACGCGGCGTTACGAGACAAGCCCGGCCGCTACAAGAAAGGCATCGGCCTCGCCTCGTCCATCCACAACGCCGGCGGCGCCAAGATTCACAAGTCGGACGGCATCGGCACCATTCTCAAGGTGGACGATTTCGCCCGGGTTACCGTCATCAGCGGCGCCTCCGAAATCGGTCAGGGCATAGACGCGGTCATCACCCTGATCGTGGCCGAGGAACTGGGCGTGCCGCTGGAACATGTGACCATCGTCAACAACGATTCCGACATTGCGCCGTGGGACGTGGGCGTGCACGCTTCGCGCACGACCTTCATCGCCGGCAACGGAACGCGGCGCGCCGCAAGGAAGGCAAAGGCGCAGATCCTGAACGCCGCCGAGAGGATGCTCGGCGAGCCGGCCGACACGCTTGAACTGCGCGGCGGTTTCGTCGTGCGCGACAGGTGCGGAACGCCGCTGATCGACCTCGAACGCCTGCTGCGACGGATGCACTTTCAGGCCGAGCCGGAACTGGTGATGGTAACCGATTACTACGAGCCTAAGAGCGAACCGGAAGGAGCGAAGCACATTTCCGACCACTCCGCCGCGTATTCCCATGCCGTGCATGTCGCAGAGGTTACCGTCGACACGCTGACCGGCGAGATCAAGGTGGATAAGGTCACGGTGGCGCAGGATGTCGGCCGCGTTATCAGCCGCATGGGACTCGAAGGCCAGATCTAAGGCGGCATCGCCATGGGTCTGGGTTATGCCCTATGCGAAAACATGCGGATCGAAAAGGGTATGCTGAAGAATCCGGGCTTTCGCGATTACAAGCTCATCACGGCGCCGGAGATGCCGCCGCTCGATCTGCACTTCATCGAGAGCCATTGCGCCGAAGGGCCCTATGGCGCCAAGGGCATCGCCGAGCTGCCGACGATCGTCATCGCGCCGGCCATTGCCAACGCGTTGTACAACGCGACCGGGGTGCGCATCTTCAATCCGCCGATGTCGCC
>DAIDTN010000188.1 GCA_027457185.1 Burkholderiales bacterium
CGGCTGGAGTGTGGTCGGCGCGGCGGTGCTGCTGCTTTGGTATTTCACCCATTTTCAGCCGGACACGCGCGCCCGCATCGTGGTTTCTTCCGCCGCGATGGCGCTACTCGTCGTCCAGCCGATTGCCGCGCTGATTGCGGCGGTCCCCGGGGGAGGCGGGCGGGCGCGGATATTTACTGCGGCCTGCCTGGTCGGAGTCGGCCTGGTGACGCTTGCGCGCGCGGTCTGGACCATCCAGAGGGGCTCGAATGCCGATCTGCTTGCGCCCGATGTCGTCCAGTTCGCAAGCAATCTGCTGTTCGCGGTGTTGGCCGTGCTGGCGACACTCGGCGTGGTCTGGATCGAGATCGAGCAGTTGCAAGCCGATCTTGCCCGTCTGGCCATGATCGATCCCCTGACGGCGATCCTCAACCGGCGTGCGTTCATGCTCGAGTACGAGCGCGAACTGTCGCGCTGCGCGCGCGCGAAGACCGGGCTCGCGCTGGCGATCTTCGACCTCGATCATTTCAAGGACGTGAACGATACCTATGGCCATCTGGTGGGCGACCTGGTTCTGCGCCGGGTGGCCGACATACTGCGGTCGAGCCTGCGCGGGCACGATGTTATCGGGCGCTACGGCGGCGAGGAATTCGCGCTGCTGATGCCCGGCGCCGACACCGCCTCAGCGCTGGCGGGCACCGAACGCGCGCGCCTTGCCGTGGGAGAGCGTCCAATCCAGGCGGGGTCGCTTAGGATTCCCATTACCGTCAGCGCGGGAGTCGCGGCCTACGGATGCGATGACGCGGACTGGGAATCTTTGTTGCGCAGCGCCGATGCCGCGCTGTATGAGGCCAAGCGCGGCGGTAGGAACAGGGTGGTCGCCGCGCACAGTCTGCCGGCGTCGTGCTCAAGCTCAATCTGAAATGCCGTTGAGCGGCCGATGCGGAAGGGCACCGCCATCGGCACGCCGCCTGTATTCCGTCGGCGTGCCACCCGTCCACTCCTTGCACGCGCGGGTGAACGAGCTTTGCTCGGCGAAGCCCAGCAACAAGGCGATATCGAGGGAACTGAGACCGGCATCGGCAAGATAAACCAGCGCCAATTCGCGGCGCAGGTCGTCCAGCACCTGCTTGAAGCTCAGGCCCTCGTCGCGCAGGCGGCGCTGCAGGGTGCGCGGCGTCAGTTCCAGCAGGGCCGCTACCGCCTCCAGCCCCGCCTCGCATTTCGGCAGCAACCTGGACAGTGCCTGGCGCTTACGATGGCCGATTTCCGTCCCGCCAAACATGCGGTCGAGCGCGGCCCGTGCCTGCTCGCGCATCGCCAGGTGCAGGTTGCGATCGGCCTGCGACAGGGGCAGGTCGAGAAGGCTGCGCGGAAACAGCAGGGCATTGCGCCTCTGACTGAAATGCACCGGGCAGCCGAAGTAGGCGGTGTAGGGGGCGGCATCGGCCGGCGCCTTGTGGGCGAAATGCACTGTGGTCAGCGCCAGCTCGGCGTTCGATATCCAGCGGCCGAAGCTGTACCAGCCGGCCAGCGTCGCCTCGGCCAGTGGCGCGCAATACGGCAAGGTGCCGGCCTGCACCAGCCAGGCGAACTCGACTTGGTCGCCGACGAGGGTAAGCGCGGTATCGCTGTAGCCGTAGTCGAACACCAGCCTGCGGTAGTGCGGCACCAGGGCGATGGCGTCGGCCAGCGTGTCGCAGGTCATCAGGGCGTAGCCCAGAGTGCTGTAGGTGCCGGGCTGGACGCGGCGGCCGAATTCGAGCCCGAGGTCGGGCCGTCCGGTCAGTTCCACCGCCGCGTCAAATAAGGCGATCAGGCGCGCCATTGGCACCCGCTCGAGCGCCGAGGACAGGACCCGGGCGCCGGCGCGTTCCAACAGGGGTTCGCGCGCGGCGCCGGCCTTGACGGCGACGTCTATCACGGCAAGAACGTATGCGGCGGAGGCAGTGCAGCTGGCTGTCATTACACACCGGTGGCGCCGAAGGGCAAATTGCTGTCGCGCCGGGGCAAGCGCAAATGGTGCACGAATTGTAGCATTGCGCAGCATCGACATATCAGAGGCTGGAATGTTCAGGACAGCCCGCAATCGACCCGGAGGAGAGCCGGCATGGCGCCCATCGATCAGGTGCAGCTGAATTTCAACCCGACAACGCTCGGCGCGCTCAATGTCGTGCTCGGGCTGGTGATGTTCGGCGTTGCGCTCGAGCTCAAGGTCGAGGATTTCAGGAACGCGCTGAAAGTGCCCAAGGGTATCGCGCTCGGCCTCGTTGGCCATCACATCCTGTTCCCGGCGATGACCTGGTGCCTGGTCTGGATCCTCAAGCCGATGCCCAGCATCGCCCTGGGCATGATTCTCGTCTCGTCCTGCCCGGCCGGCCACATTTCCAACTTCCTCACGCACTACGCGCGGGGTAACGCCGCTCTGTCGGTCAGCGTCAGCGCGCTGTCGAGCCTCGTGGCGCTGGCGATGACGCCGCTCAATTTCACGTTCTGGGGCAACCTGAATCCGATCACGCGCGGGCTGATGCGCGAAATTGCGGTCAGTCCGGCGCAGATGCTGCAGGTCATTGTGCTGCTGCTCGGCGTCCCGCTCGGCCTCGGGCTGTGGATGTCGCACCGCTATCCGCGCTTCGCCGCGAAGGCGCAGAAGCCGATGAAGATTTTCTCTCTGCTGGTGCTGGCGGGTTTCATCGCCGGCACGCTGGGCGCCAACTTCCGCTATTTCGTCGAATATATCCGCTTTGTCTTCTTCGTGGTGCTGGTGCACAACTGTCTGGCGCTGGGCAGCGGCTACCTGTTCTCCTCCATGCTGGGGCTGCGCCAGCGCGACCGGCGCGCCATCACTTTTGAAATGGGCATCCAGAATTCCGGGCTCGGCCTGATCCTGATATTCGATTTCTTCAACGGCCTTGGCGGCATGGCCGTCGTCACCGCCTGGTGGGGCGTCTGGCACATCGTCGCCGGCATGACGGTCGCGAGTTTCTGGCGCAGGCGCGATCCGCGCCGCGCGGGCGCCGCGCCGGCCGCGGCGTGAAGCGGCGCGGCGTCATGGATGCGACTACTATTATCGATTGGACAACTGGAAAAAACGGGAGAGGAAATGTCTGAAATAAGCGGTGGAGAAGTCATCGTTACGATGTTGCAGGCCGAGGGGGTGCAGAAGATCTTCGGCATCATCGACGGCACCTATTTCGGCTTCTATGCGAGCCTGCATACGCACGGCATCGATCTGATTACGCCGCGCCACGAGACCAGCGCGGTGCACATGGCCGGCGCGTACGCGCGCCTCACCGGGAAGCTCGGCGTATGCATGGCCTCGAACGGTCCCGGCGTGGCCAACGCACTGCCCGGCATCGCAGTGGAGCAGGCCGAGGGCAATCGTGTGCTGGTGGTCACCGCTTGCCGCCGCCCCGGCATCGCCTATCCCGACCGCGGCGGCAGCTATCAGTGTTTCGACCAGTCCGGTGTGATCGGCAAGATGGCGAAATGGAGCTGCGTGATTTCTTCGTTCGAGCGCATTCCCGAGCTCGTGCGCATGGCGCTGAGGAAATGCTGGGAGGGCCGCCCCGGCGTGGTGCACATCGACGTGTCCGAGAACGTAATGAACACCAAGGTGAAGGCGGACCCGGCATTCTGGGCGCCGCACCAGTACCGCCGGACCGCGGCGACGGCGCCTGCCGGAGAACTCGTAGAGCGCGCGGCCGATATGCTGATCGCGGCAGAACAGCCGCTGATCCACGCCGGCAGCGGCATCATCCACGCGGCCGCGTACGCGGAACTGCGCCGGGTCGCGGACCTCCTGTGCGCGCCGGTGACCACGAGCTGGTCGGCGCGCGGCGTGCTGCCGGAGACGTCCGAATTGTCGCTGCCGATGATTCACGTCAAGCTGAACCAGGTGGCGCGCAATGACGCCGACCTGGTGCTCGCGCTGGGCACGCGCTTCGGCGAGACCGACTGGTGGGGCAAGGCGCCCTATTGGCGCCATCCCTCGCAGCAGAAAATGATTCAGGTCGATGCGGACGGCGAGATGCTAGGCATGAACAAGCCCGCCGATCTCGCCATTCTCGCCGACGCCAAACTGTTCCTCGCGGCGCTGGCCGAACGGCTGGAAGCGAAGAAAGGCGAAATCCGCACCGACGCGCGGCAGAAGAATATCGTGCGCTACAACGAGACCAAGCGGCGCGACCGCGAGGGATGGGATCGGGCGCTCGCGGATCGCTCCTCGCCGATGAACCCGGCGCATGTCGCCAGCGTTTGCCGCGAATTCTTCGCCGACGATGCAATCCTGGTGGCCGATGGCGGCAACACTACGATCTGGGCGAATTTCTATCACCAGATGCGCGTGCCGAATACGCTGCTGTCGACGTTCAAGTTCGGCATGCTCGGCGCGGGCGTGGCGCAGGCGCTGGGAGCAGCCGTAGCGCTGCCCGGGCGGCAGGTGGTGTGCATCATCGGCGACGGCGCGATGGGCTTTCATCCGCAGGAAATCGAGACCGCGGTGAGGAACAAGCTCGCGGTGATCTACCTGGTGCTTTGCGACAGGGCCTGGGGCATGGTGAAGATCAATCAGTCCTTCACCCTGCGCCCGATCAAGACCATGCTGAAAAAACACCTGGATCCGGACGAGAACATCGGCACAGACCTCGGCGAAATCGAGTTCGACAAGCTGGCGATTGCCATGGGCGCGCACGGCGAGCGCGTATCCGACCCGGGGCAGCTAAAGCCGGCGCTGGAGCGCGGCCGCGCCAGCCAGCGCTGCGCCTTGATCCACGTCGACGTGAATCCGGTGAAACACATGTGGGCGCCGGGCTTGATCCACTTCAAGGACATGCACCAGGAGCCGAAAGGGAAATAATGAGCGCACCGCGGGTACTGGTGACGGGCGCGGCCGGATATCTCGGCAGCCAGTTGATCGCTGCGCGCGCGGCGGACGCGGCGCGCCAGCCCGCCGCGCTGGTGGCGATGGATGTGCGCGAGGTCGCGCGCGCGCGGCGGCTGCCGGGCATTGCCTATGAAACCGCCGACATCCGCGCGCAAGAACTAGGTGCGCTGCTCGAGCGCCATGCGATCGACACGGTGGTGCACCTCGCTTCGATCGTGACGCCGGGAAAGGACAGCAAACGCGAATTCGAGTATGCGGTGGACGTGCTCGGAACCGAGAACCTGCTGCGCGCCTGTGTCGCCGCCGGGGTGCGAAAAATCGTCGTGTCCTCCAGCGGCGCGGCCTACGGCTATCACGCCGACAATCCGGCCTGGATCACCGAGGACGCGCCGCTGCGCGGCAACGAGGAGTTCGCCTATTCCTGGCACAAGCGCCTGGTCGAGGAAATGCTCGCCGACTACCGCGCGCGCGCGCCGCAGCTCGCGCAGGTGGTGTTTCGCATCGGCACCATCCTTGGCGAAACGGTACGCAACCAGATCACCGACCTGTTCGACAAGCCGCGGCTGCTCGCGATCCGCGGATCGGACAGCCCGTTCGTGTTTATCTGGGATCAGGACGTGGTCGGCTGCATGCTGGAAGCCGTGTATTCGGAAAAGACCGGGGTCTACAACGTGGCCGGCGACGGCGCCCTCGGCATACGCGAAATCGCCGCGCGCCTGGACAAACGCTGTGTGGAGCTGCCCGCAGGGCTGTTGCAGGCGGCGCTCGCGCTGCTCAAGCCTCTGGGATTGACGCAGTACGGACCGGAACACGTGAATTTCCTGCGCTATCGGCCGGTGCCGGCCAACCGCAGGCTGAAAGAGAATATTGGCTATGTGCCGCGCAAAACTTCGGCCGAGGTGTTCGAGTTCTACCTTGCCGCGCGAACGCGCAGAAGCGCGTCGTGACGCAGCGTGAATTCGTCGGCAAGGTGGTGGCGATCACCGGCGCCGCCGGCGGCCTCGGGCGGGCGCTGGCGCGCGCGTTCGCCGCAGCCGGCGCGCGCGTCGCCGCGCTCGACCGCGACGCGGCCGGGGCCGAGGCGCTGGCTGCCGAACTGCGCGACGAAGGCGGGCAGGCGCTCGGCCTCGAGTGCGACGTGGCCGATGCGGCTGCCTGCGAGCGCGTGATGGCAGCGGTGATCGAATCCTGGGGCCGGATCGACGTGCTCATCAACAACGCCGGCATCAGCCACCGCAGCGCGTACCGGCGCACCGACCCGGCGGTGACCCGGCGCGTGATGGAAGTGAATTTTTTCGGCTCGGTCCACTGCACCCGCGCGGCGCTGGATGCTCTGCTCGAATCGCGCGGGCTGATCATCGTCATCTCCAGCGTTGCCGGCTTTGCGCCGCTGATCGCGCGCACCGGCTATGCGGCGGCGAAACACGCGCTGCACGGCTTTTTCGAGAGCCTGCGCGCCGAACTGGCCGGTGACGGAGTCGGGGTGCTGCTGGTGTGTCCATCTTTCATCGCCACCGGCATCGACAGGAACGCTCTGGGCGGCGACGGCGCGCCGGTGCGGCATGCGCAGCAGATCGTCGGCGCGCGGGTTCGGCCGGAGGACATCGCCGCGGCGATTGTGCGCGCCGCGCGCCGCGGCACGCGTCTGCTGCTGCCCGGACGCACGGCGAAACTCGCGTGGTGGGTGAGCCGGATTGCGCCCGGCTACTACGCCCGCGTCATGGCGCGGCGCTTGCGCGCGGAGATGGACGGCGGGTAGGCAGCTCCATGCGCAGGGAAGTCCGGCCGCATTGCTTCGTTCACACGCGCCTACTTGTTCAAATCCGTCACTTCGCCCCTGATCTGGGTCGACTTGCCGCGGAACAGCGCCACCAGCTCGCCCTTCTGGTTTTCCACGCGGATGTCATACACGCCGTTGCGGCCCTCCAGCCCCTGTTCCCGCCCGCTGGCGGTGAGCACGTCGCCGACGTAGGCGGGGCGCATGTATTCGATCACGCAGGTGACCGCCACCGCGTTCCTGTTGTGGCTGTTGCAAGCGTAGGCAAAGGTCGAGTCGGCGAGTGTAAAGATGAGGCCGCCGTGGCAGTTGTTGTGGACATTCGCCATGTCCTCGCGCACCGGCATCTGCATGCTCGCCAGACCGGGGCCCACCGCGAGCAGCTTCATCCCGAGCACGAGCGATGCGCGATCGCGCGCGTACATCGCTGCGGCGGCGGCTTCGGCACGTTGTTGCGCCGTCTTGTGCATGGCAAAGGCCAAAAATTGAGGTTTCAGAGCATACACCAACAGCAGTAAAATGAAGCCTTTGCCGCGGGCGATATTCTCATGGCCAAAGTCTATTCCATCGACGGTCTGACGCCCGTCGTGCATCCCGATGCCTACGTGCATCCGAGCGCGGTGCTGATCGGCGACGTGCACGTCGGCGCCGGCGTGTACATTGGCCCCTCGGCCAGCCTGCGCGGCGATTTCGGCCGCATCGTCATCGAAGCCGGCGCCAATATCCAGGATTGCTGCGTCGTGCATGGTTTCCCCGAGTCGGACACGCTGATCGAGCAGGACGGCCACATCGGCCACGGCGCCATCATCCACAGCGCGCGCATCTGCCGCAATGCCATGGTCGGCATGAACGCAGTGGTCAACGACAATGCGGTGATCGGTGAATCGGCCTTCGTTGCCGCGATGGCTTTCGTCAAGGCGGGGATGCAGGTGCCGCCGCGCACGCTGGTCGCAGGGCTTCCGGCAAAAGTGATGCGCGAGCTGAGCGCGGACGAACTGGCGTGGAAGCTGGATGCGACGCGCGCCTACCAGAACCTCGCGCGCAGGAGTCTGGCGAGCCTGTTCGAGACGGCCGCGCTGACCGAGGCCGAGCCCGGCCGCAAACGTCTGTCGCTGGCCGAGGTGCTGCCGCTGGCTGCGTGGAAAAACATGAAAGGCGGCGCCTGAGAATGCCGCCCGGCACGGGCCAGGTCGCGCGCATGGCTCATCCCTCCATAGCCGAAGTCAACGCCGCGTTTGCCGCGCGCCTGCGCGCGGGCGAGACCCTGCTCGGCGCGATCATCGCACTGCCTTGCCCGGAGGTGGCCGAACTGTTCTCGCGCGCCGGCTTCGACTGGTTGTTCATTGACACCGAGCACGCGCCGCTAAATCCGCTTGCGGCGCAGGGCCTGCTGCAGGCGGCGCGCTGCCCCTGCCGGGTGCGGGTGGCAGCGGGCGAAGAGGTGCTGATCAAGAAAGCCTTGGACATAGGCGCGGCGGGCGTGGTGG
>DAIDTN010000189.1 GCA_027457185.1 Burkholderiales bacterium
CCGCCCCCGAGTTTGGAGCGGATCTACAACGACATGGAGCTCGGTGCCGGGGCGATTATCACTTTGGCGCGTGCCGACGGGCAGATCCTGGCCCGCTCGCGCGATCTCGCCAAGATGTCCAGCGTCTCGCTGGCCGCGAGCCCGGCGCTCGGGCCGCAAGCCGCATCCGCCGGCTGCTATCGTGGCGCTGCCAGGACCGACGGCATCGAGCGTCTGTATTGCTTTCAAAAAGTTCCGGGCTACCCATTGACCGTATTCGTCGGGCGGGCGCTGGACACGGTATTGGCGCCTTACCGGGTGGAGCGCGCAAGCTACGTGGCAACGGGCATGCTGGCCACATTTTTGCTGCTGGCCGTCGCACTGTTGCTGACTTTCAGGCAGCGTGATAGCCACAAGGCCGAGCTCAATCGCGCCCGACTCGAAGCGGAATTGCGCCAAAGCGAGGAGAGATTCAGACTGATCGCGGAAACCATAGACGAGGTGGTCTGGTCGGCCGACCTAAGCGTGCGTAAGCGCCTGTACGTCAGTCCGGCCTACGAGCGCATCTGGGGACGCTCGTGCCGCAGCCTTCAGGAAAACCCGCGTTCCTTCGCGGACGCCATTCATCCGCAGGACCGGGAACGCGTGCTTCCTGCTTACGCGTTTGAGAAAACGGGTCTGCCATTCGACCACGAATTCCGGATTGTGCTGCCCGACGGGTCGTTGCGCTGGATTTGGGACCGCGGTTTTCCCGTGCGCACCGGAGCCGGCGAAGTGATCCGCTACGTCGGCGCGGCGCGGGACATCACCGAGCGCAAGCGGGCGGAGGCGGCGCTGCAGGAGCAGATTGCGCACCTGCAACTGGTCTACGATACGTCCAGCGCCGCGATCTTCAATGTCGATACGCAGGGGGTGATCAAGCACGCCAACCGGCGCATGGCGGAGATGTTCGCCCTCCCGCTGGAGCGCCTGATCGGCAGCGAGTATGCGGCGCGTCTGCATGCGGACGAGCGCGAGGCGGGAACACAGACGATGTACGCGCTGATGGCCGGCAGGATGGCCGAGCTCGATCGCGAGCGCCGCTACCGGCGCGCCGACGGAAGCGAATTCTGGGGACACATCACCGGGCGGCGCATAGTCGACGCGGGCGGAACGATCACCGGCCTGGTCGGCGTGATCGTGGACATCACCGAGGCGAAGCAGGCCGGAGAAACACTGCGGCGCAACGAAGCGCATCTGCGCGAGCTGTTCGACGCGTTTCCGATCGGGGTCGCGCATGGGGACAAGGCGCAGCGCGTGACCTTCGCCAACCGCGTCTACCGCGAGCGCTACTGCAGCTACTACATGGGCCTGTCTCTGCGCGAGTTCGTCGGCGAGCGGATCTACGCCCAGATCGAACCTTATGTGCGGCGGGCTCTGGCCGGCGAGGCGGTCCAATTCGAGCTTGCCGAGGTAAGTGACGACGGGCAGGTGAGCACGCGCGGGCTGCGCTATATCCCGGACCGCGACGCCGCCGGCGAAGTCATCGGTTTCTTCGCCTTGCGCGAGGACATCACCGAGCGCAGGCGGGCGGAGGAGAATATCCGCAGGCTCAACGAGGATCTGGAGCGGCGTGTGTGCGAGCGCACCACCGAGCTGAGTGCAGCCAACCAGGCGTTGCAGGCCGAGGTCATGGAGCGCCGGCTGGCGGAGCAGGCGGCGTTGAATCTCGCAGATCGCTTGCGGCACATGACGCGCCGCCTGGGCGAAGCGCAGGAGTTCGAGCGGCGGCGTCTGGCGGCCGAACTGCACGACGGGGTGTGCTCCAACCTCGCGGCAATCGGGCTCAACCTGGCGCTGCTGCAAAAGCAGCTGCCGCACAGCGATGCCGCAAGCGTGCAGCGGCGTTTGTCCGGTCTCATCGCGCAGATCGACGAGGCCAAGACGAATGCGAAGGACATCAGCGTCGATCTGCGTCCCTTGCTGCTGGAGGAAAGGGATCTGCTATCCGCGCTGGAAGACTACGCGCGCAGGTTCGAGGGCAGCACCGGTATCGCAGTCGAGGTGAGGGGTGCGAATTCAGGGAGGCGATTGCCGCCGGAAAAGAAAATTGCACTGTTCCGCATCGTGCAGGAAGCCCTGACTAATTGCGCCAAACACGCGCAGGCGCGCATGGTCGCGATCGAACTCGATTGCGATCCAGACCATCTGCTGTTGAGTGTCTCCGATGATGGCATCGGCATCGACCTTGCCGGCATCAGCGGAAAACAACCGGGTCTGGGGCTGCTGTCGATGCAGGAGAGGGCCGAGGCCATCGGCTGCCGCTGGCGCATCGATTCGACACCGGGAAAAGGAACGCGGGTCAGCGTGAGCGTTGGCGCGGCCCCGAGCTAGAGTTTCGAATCGCCAATGCCGGGTGCTAGCTGCGCCGGCCCCCGACCGGCAAACCGCGCCGGCTCGCTTCGATGACGGCCTGCGCGCGGCTGCTGACATTGAGTGCGCGAAAGATGGCAATGGCGTGGTTCTTGACCGTGCCTTCGGCCAGATCGAGTTCGCGGCAGATTTGCTTGTTCGACATTCCCCGCAACAGGCAGGCGAGCACGTCGATCTGTCTGGGCGAGAGGCCCAGGCCGGCTACTCCTTGTGGCGCGGCCGAGCCGAGTCCGGCGTCGTTTGCCGGTTGCGCGCCGCTGGAGAGACCGGTCGGCAGCACAATGTTGCCCTTGAGCGCATGCTCCAGAAACTTCGCCAGCAAATCCGTCGGCGAGGACTTGCAGATATATCCGGCTGCGCCGCGCTCGAGCGCGTCTATGACCGTGGCGCGTGATTCGTCGGAGGAGAGCACCACCACGGGCAGGGATGGAAACCTGAGCTTGAGTTCCGACAGCAAGTCGAAGCCGTTCATGCCGGGCATGTGCAGATCCAGCAAGACCAATTCGATGTCGGGATGCCGCTCAAGCAGGGCCAGCGCCTCGGCGCCATTCCCGGCTTCGACGATGTCGGTGGCGTTGTTCAGCTCTTTTGCGATATAGGCTACCGCCGCGCGGATCGGCGGATGGTCGTCGCATAGCAGGAGCTTGCCGCACGACATCGCGGGGATCTAGAACAAATTCGCGACCGCAAACGCCACCAGCGCGCAGGCGCCCGCTGTAAAGAAAACCAGGTCGCGCAGATTTCTCTTGTCGGTGGCGCTAACCCCTCCCTTTTTCTTGCGCATCATGTTCCATTCATAGATGATCAGCAGCAGCCCGAGGACGGCGGTGACCAGCACCGATTTCGTTACCAGTGTCATGTAGTTCCCTCCCTTTTTAACGCCCGGTCAAATCTTCAGCGGCAAGATTACCATTATGCAGGCCGTGGCGGCATGCGCGGCGGCCCGCTTCAGGACGCCCGGCCGGACTCGAGTTGCTTCAGTATGCGCCGCGCAAAAACCGCCATTTCCTTCGCCGCCTGCTTGTCGCCTTTTTTCTCGGCCACGCTGATGCCCTGGCGGTAGGCATCGAGCGCCGCCTGCGGCTGCCCGGTTTCGGCGAGCGCTTTGCCGAGCAGCTTCCAGGCTGCCGAATAGGCCGGATCCCGGGCCACCGCCTCGGCGAGCTGCAGCCGGGCATTGTCGGCGTCGCCCGCCTTCAGGTACTCGTTGCCGAGGGAAAAACGCAGCAGTGCGCCGTCGCGCGGGGTGCCGACGAGCTTTTGCAGGTTGGCGATGACGGCTGAGGTCATTGTAAGATGAGGCCGTCGCGGGAAATACCCCGCAACCGGGCCACAATTATAGGCTTGTTTTGCGCAACCATCCTTTGCGGACTGTTGCAGAATTGCTGAAACCGCCCTGACTTGGGGGAGCACGAGTGGATATATCCCCTCGTTTTGTAGCGAACTTTGAGGGATCCACCGCAACCATGCCCAAAGCCGTCATATCGACACTCCATGCACCCAGCGCCATCGGCACGTATTCGCAGGCGGTGCGCTGCGGCAACACGATCTATCTCTCGGGCCAGATCGGGCTCGATCCTGCGACCATGCAACTGGCCGAGGGCATCGACGCGCAGGTGCGGCGCGTGTTCGACAACCTCAAGGCGGTGGCCGCGGCCGCCGGAGGGTCGCTGGACGACGCCGCCAAGCTGACGATCTATCTCACCGATCTCGCCCATTTCGCCAAGGTCAACGAGGCCATGGCCGCCTATTTCAACCAACCGTATCCGGCGCGCGCCGCCGTTGGTGTGGCGTCGCTGCCGCGCGGCGCCCTCGTCGAAGCCGACGCGATACTGGTGATTCAGTGAAGAATCCGGCGTGAGGGCGAAGACGGTGCCTGCCGCCGTCGATGGCCGTGCCCGGTCGCGCCAGCCGGCGCAGGATCCGTCTTCGCCCTTGTCCACCCCCCCGTCTCTGAAGGCGAAACTCGCAAAACTCGGCATTCGCCGCGAGTTCGATCTGGTGCTGCATCTGCCGCTGCGTTACGAGGACGAAACGCGGCTCACGCCCATCGTCGAAGCGCATGAAGGCGTGCCGGTGCAAGTCGAAGGCACGGTGATCGACAGTCAGATCGCCTACCGCCCGCGGCGCCAGCTGGTGTGCAAGATCGAGGACGGGAGCGGTCTTCTGTATATGCGCTTCCTCAATTTCTATGGCAGCCAGGCGAAGGCGCTGGTCGCGGGCACGCGCGTGCGCGCCTTCGGCGAAGCGCGCCCGGGTTTTTTCGGCGCGGAGATGGTGCATCCGCGCTATCGCAGCGTGCGCGCGGACACGCCCCTGCCCGAGGCGCTGACGCCGATCTATCCGACGACCGCCGGGCTGCCGCAGGCGGCTTTACGCCGCCTGATCGCGCAGGCTCTGGCGCAATGCGAACTCGACGATACCCTGCCCGCGGAAACTCTGGAGCAGTTGCGCATGCCCGCGTTTCGCGATGCCATCGGTGCTCTGCACCGGCCGCGGCCCGGCGACGACGCGCGCGCGCTCACCGGGCGCACGCATCCCGCGTGGCGGCGCATGAAGTTGGACGAGTTGCTGGCGCAGCAGCTGTCGATGCGTCTGCATTACCGCGAGCGCAAGCGCAGAACCGCGCCGGTGTTGTACCGGCCTGGCCCATTGACTGCGGGCCTGCGCGCGCGCCTGCCGTTCCGGCTGACGCGCGCGCAGAGCCGCGCCTGGGCCGAAATCGAACGCGATCTGGGCGAGGCGCATCCGATGCGCCGCCTGCTGCAGGGCGATGTCGGCAGCGGCAAGACCGTGGTGGCGGCGCTGGCGGCACTGCGCGCGGTGGAAAACGGTTATCAGGCGGCGGTGATGGCGCCCTCCGAAATCCTGGCCGAGCAGCATTACCGCAAATTTTCCGAATGGCTCGCGCCGTTGGGGGTGCAGCTCACCTGGCTCTCTGGCAGCCAGAAAAAGAAGGAGCGCACGGCGGCCGCCGCGGACATCGCCGCGGGAACGACGCGCGTGGCGGTGGGCACCCATGCGCTGTTCCAGGAAGGCGTCGTGTTCCAGTCGCTCGGCCTGGCGATCGTCGACGAGCAGCACCGCTTCGGCGTGGAGCAGCGCTTGGCGCTGCGCGCCAAGGGTTTGGGTAACCAAAGCGCGGGCGCCAATGGCGGCGCGAGCGCGGAGCCGCACCAGCTGATGATGAGCGCCACGCCGATTCCGCGCACGCTGTCGATGAGCTATTACGCGGATCTGGAC
>DAIDTN010000190.1 GCA_027457185.1 Burkholderiales bacterium
CCGGGATCCGAGCCGATCGGCATCGATTACAGCATGGAGAAAACCGCTGGCGGATGGAAGGTCTACGACGTCGTGGTCGCCGGCGTGAGCCTGGTCACCAACTACCGCGACAGCTTCAATGCCGAGATTCGCGACGGCGGCATCGATGGCCTGATCAAGGCGCTCGACAATAAAAACCGCTCCCTGGAAACCCAGGCGGGCACTAAATCCAAGTGATCACCGAGGAAGGCGGCCGGCTGCTGTTGCAGGGGCCGGTCACGATTGCCACCGTCTCCGCGCTGTTGGCGCAAGCGCGCACGCTGCTCGCGCCGGGTGTGGCGGTGCTCGATTTCGCGGGCGTCACCGAGGTGTACTCGGCGGCGGTGGCGCTGGCCCTGGAGTGCCTGCGCGAGGCGCGCCGGCGCAAGCTCGCACTGACCCTCGCCAACCTGCCCGAGGCGATGCAGCACCTGGCCGAACTCTACGCCGTATCCGAGTTGTTGCAGGCCGACCCGGCCTGATTATCCTGCCGCCGCGACGCGGCGCCGCACATGACCCCCGCGATCCAGATCCAGCAGGTGTACAAGCGTTTCGGCGCCGTTGAGGCGCTTTGCGGCATCGATCTGGAAGTGGCGCCGGGGGAGTTCTTCGGCCTGCTCGGCCCCAACGGCGCGGGCAAGACCACGCTGATCAACATTCTTGCCGGTCTGGCGCGTGCCGACCGCGGCAGCGTGCGCGTCCTCGGGCACGACGTCGTCACCGAGTACCGCGACTCGCGCCGCGCGCTGGGCGTGGTGCCGCAGGAACTGGTGTTCGACCCTTTTTTCAGCGTACGCGAAACCCTGCGCATCCAGTCGGGTTACTTCGGCCTCAGGCATAACGATGCCTGGATCGACGAGATCATGCATCACCTGGATCTCACCGGCAAAGCCGACGCCAACATGCGCTCGCTCTCCGGCGGCATGAAGCGGCGCGTGCTGGTGGCGCAGGCGCTGGTGCACAAGCCGCCGGTGATCGTGCTCGACGAACCCACCGCCGGCGTCGACGTGGAGCTGCGCCAGGGGCTGTGGGAATTCGTGCGCGGCCTGAACCGCGACGGTCATACCATCGTGCTGACCACGCATTACCTGGAAGAGGCCGAGGCCCTGTGCGCGCGCATCGCGATGCTCAAACAGGGGCGCGTGGTTGCGCTCGATACCACCAGCAATCTGATCAACCGCCGGGAAAGTTTGTACTTGAAGCTGCGCCTCGCCGGCGCAGCGCTGCCGCCGGCCCTGGCGGCGCGGGTGCGCGACAGCCGCGACACGGCGCATACGCTGCGCTTGCGCAGTTACGCCGAGGTCGAAGGCGTGCTCGCCCAGGTGCGCGAGGCGGGGGCGCAGATCGAGGAACTGGAGTTGCTGCAGCCGGATCTGGAAGATGTGTTCGTGCAGATCATGAAAGAGGCCAAAGGCTGATGTCCGGCTTCGGCACGCTGCTGTACAAGGAACTGCTGCGCTTCTGGAAAGTGGCGTTTCAGACCATCGCTGCGCCGGTGCTGACCACGCTGCTGTACCTGCTCATATTCTCCCATGTGATGCAGGGGCGCGCGCCGGTCTACGGCGAGGTGCCGTACGCCGCCTTTCTGGTGCCGGGGCTGGTGATGATGGCGGTGCTGCAAAACGCTTTTGCCAACAGCTCTTCCAGCCTGATTCAGTCCAAGGTCACCGGCAATATCATTTTCGTGCTGCTGCCGCCGCTGTCCTATTGGGATTTCTTCGCCGCCTACGTGCTCGCATCGGTAGTGCGCGGCATGGCCGTCGGGATCGGAGTGCTGCTGGTATCGCTCGCTTTCGTCGGCTTGTCTTTCGCGCACCCGCTGTGGATACTCGCATTCGCCCTCGCCGGCAGTGCTATTCTGGGGACGCTGGGGCTGGTCGCCGGCATCTGGGCCGAGAAATTCGACCAGGTGGCGGCGTTCCAGAGCTTCCTCATCATGCCGCTCACGTTTCTGTCCGGGGTGTTCTATTCGATTCACTCGCTGCCCGCGTTCTGGCAGGGGTTGTCGCAATTCAACCCATTTTTCTACATGATCGACGGCTTTCGCTACGGCTTTTTCGGCGTGTCCGATATCAACCCCGCGTGGAGTCTGACCATCGCGCTCGCCAACCTGGCAGTGTTCGCCGCCATCACCCTCGCGCTGCTCAAGCGCGGTTATAAACTGCGACACTGAGACCCGTTGCAAAATTCATTTTGCAACGGCAAATTTGGGGGAGCATGAGGGGGTGTGCCCCCTCATATTGTGAAATGAACATTGAAAGGTCCACCATGGTTACACCGGAGCAAGTCAAGACTTACATCGAGCAGGGCCTGCCGTGCGAGCATGTCGAGCTGATCGGCGATGGCCAGCATTTCCAGGCGGTGATCGTCTCCGCCGAATTCAGCGGCAAGAGCCGGGTGCAGCGGCATCAGCGCGTGTACCAGGCACTGGGCGAGCGCATGCGCGAGGAAGTCCACGCGCTGTCGATGCAGACCCTCACGCCGGAGGAGTGGCAAGAGCAGTCTGAAGCAGGGAAGCATGGATAAACTTCTGATCCGCGGCGGCGTGCCGCTCTCGGGCGAGGTGCGCATCTCCGGCGCCAAGAACGCGGCGCTGCCGATCATGTGCGCGGCGCTGC
>DAIDTN010000191.1 GCA_027457185.1 Burkholderiales bacterium
ATTGCCGCCAGCAGTCGCGATGTACCTGGTATCGCGCTGGACCACGTTGTCCTTCCATTCAACGAGGTGGGCGGTCGACTCCGGTTCGAAGTGTCGAGTAAAACAGGATATCCGCCCTAAGCCTCTCCTAACTCTTGCCGCATAGGATGCGAATCAAGGCAGGGCGATACGCGCCGAGCTGGAAGAAGGAAACGGGAACGAAGGTGGACACGACAGATAGGGTCAGCGCGGCGCCGCCACGCGGGGCGGCTTTCCGCAAGATGACATCAAATCAGGAGACATCAAATGAAACGCGAGCAATCGACTGCCGTCAGAGCGAATCTGGCCGCATTCACGGTAGGCCTCGTCCTGCTCGGGAGCGCGATGGGAGCACAGGCCTTCACCGGCAAACAGTTCACCAAGGATGCCACGGTAAGCCTCGAACACGCGCGCGAAATCGCGGTGAAGGTAGTGCCGGGCAAGATCGTCGACGAGGAACTAGAAAAGGGCAAGGGCGGCAGCGGTCTGCGCTACTCCTTCGATATTCTCACCGCGCACGGCCGACAAGAGGTATGGGTCGACGCGAAAACGGGACAAGTCCTGCGGCAAGGCAAATGAGTTCGAGCGTCGGATTGATCTGAAATTATGCGCGATACCGTGCCATGGAGACGGCGTGAAGCGGCCGAATGCCAGCGGCCGGATGGTTGCGAAAAATCAATGCTCGCTGCAGCGGTTGACGTATTGTTCCTACGGAAGCGCAAATTAAAACGGGAAGATCAGTACCCGCTATTTTCCGCTGGCCTTGAAACCATCCCCTGGCGATCGCCTCAATCTTGACGAAGGAAGCATGAAATGAAGGGAAAATTCGGCAA
This sequence comes from Burkholderiales bacterium, assembly GCA_027457185.1. Classification (GTDB taxonomy): domain Bacteria; phylum Pseudomonadota; class Gammaproteobacteria; order Burkholderiales; family SG8-39; genus 2-12-FULL-64-23. The sequence goes on from DAIDTN010000191.1 coordinate 852, forward strand.
ACATGCGCGAACGGCGATGGCGTCGGTGCTGACGGTGTTGGCATTGCTGGGCGGAAAGCCGTTCGACGGCGCAAGCGCGCAGGCGGCGGAGAAGCCGGTTGCGCAGGAAAAGAACCCACCGGGCGACATTCCGGACTCGCAGGTTTTCGTCGCCTATCACTCGCCTCTGGGATTTTCGCTCAAGGTGCCCGAAGGCTGGGCGCGAACGGACCGCAGCGACGGCGCGACGTTCGCCGATAAATACAACACGATCGATGTCGCCGTGGGTTCCGCCGCCGCCGCGCCGACGAGCGCGTCCGTCACCAAACGCGAGGCCGTGGATCTGGTCAGGACCGGTCGCGCCGTCACTATCCAGGCGGTCAAAGGCGTGAAGCTGCGCTCGGGACCGGCGATTTTGATCGAGGACGCGTCAAACTCTGAACCCAATCCGGTTACGAACAAGCGGCTGCGCCTCGAAAACCATCGCTATCTGATCCAGCGCGGCGGAAAGCGTGCGACCATCAATCTCTCGGCGCCGCTCGGAGCCGATAATGCCGACCAATGGAGGCTCATCTCCAACTCGTTCCAGTGGCACTGACATGCGCTCGCTGCAAGCGTTCGAGCTCTATCGCTTCTACCACAGCGGCGATGACGAGACCGCCGCGCTGCGGGGCGTTTCGCTCACTCTCGATGCCGGCGAGTTTCTTGCGCTGATGGGGCCGTCGGGCAGCGGCAAGTCCACGCTGCTTGCGTGTCTGGCCGGACTTGATGAGCCCGATGGCGGGCATGTCGAGGTAATGGGCTCGCGCCTGTCGCGGCGGCCGGAAGCGACGCGCGCAGGCTTGCGCGCGCGCCATATCGGCATCATGACGCAGTCGGGCAACCTGTTCGAGCACCTGACTGTGGAAGACAACATGCAGCTGCAGATGTCGCTCGCGAACAAAAAAGATCCGCGCGCAATCGAGCGCCTGCTCGAGGCAATGGGCCTAGCGCAGAGGCGTCTGGCGCGTCCATCGCAACTGTCCGGCGGCGAAGCGGCGCGCGCGGGACTAGCAGTCGCCCTGTCGGCCGACCCGCAGGTGCTGCTGGCGGACGAGCCCACGGCGGAAGTGGACACAACGACTGAAGCCGAGATTCTGAAGCTCCTGCGCAAGCGGTGCGAAGCCGGCGGTGCGACTCTGGTCGCGACCCACAGCCAGGCGCTGGCGGCGACCGCCGACAACGTCCTGCGCATTCTGGATGGACGCCTCGTCCATGGCTGACATTCTCATCGAGGCGTATTCGCTCAGCCGCAGTTATCGACAGGGCGGTGTGCCGATCGGCGCGCTCGCATCGGCGACATTCCGCCTGTATGCGGGTGATCGCGTTGCCTTGATAGGCCGATCCGGCAGTGGCAAATCGACCTTGCTGCATCTTATGGCGGGGCTCGACGTACCGAGCAGCGGCACCATCACATGGCCCGCGTTGGGCCCGGTGGAGACACTGCTTCCGAAAAAGATCTCGCTCGTGTTCCAGGCGCCGAGCCTGCTCGAACCGATGAGCGTGAGCGAAAACGTCGCGTTGCCGCTGCTGCTGGCCAAGGCCCCGGGCGACATCGACGCGGCGGTGGCAGCCGCACTGGCGACCTTCGGTCTGGAGAACCTCGCACGCAAACTGCCCGAGGAGCTCTCCGGCGGCCAGATGCAACGGGTGGCGATGGCGCGGGCAATCGTCGGCAACCCGAGCATAATCCTGGCCGATGAACCAACCGGCCAGCTCGACCAGCCGACCGGACAGGCGCTGCTCGATGCGCTGATCGCCCACCTCGACGGCAGCGGCGCCGCGCTCGTCGTCGCAACCCACGACCCATCGGTCGCTGCACGCATGAATGCGATCTGGCGCATTGAACACGGCGTGCTCGTCGAGTCGGCCGATGCCCCGGAGGTAGCATGATCGCATCCTGGTTTCTCGGTCTCGTGAAGGAGCGCAACGGCCGACTATTGGGTTGCGCGGCGGGCATCGCGGTTACCGTGGCAATGCTTGCCTCGCTCGGCGCGTTTCTGGCGCAGAGCACCGCATCGATGACCCGGCGCGCCGTCAGAAGCGTGCCCGTCGACTGGCAGGTGCAGATTGCCCCCGGAACGACAGTCCAAACAGTCGCTGCGGCAATTAGGCAAGCTGCTTCGGTATTGACGCTGCACGAAGTCGGTTACGCCGAAGTCGACGGCTTCGAGGCGCATACCGGCGGAACCGTACAATCAACGGGCAAAGGCAAGGTGGTCGGCATCGATGCGTCGTACGCGCGCGACTATCCGAGGCAGTTCCGGACGCTTCTTGGCTCTGCGGACGGCGTTCTCGTTGCGCAGCAAACCGCCGCCAATCTGCATGTGACGGTGGGCGATAGCGTGACCATCCATCGTCCGGCGCTCGCGCCGGTGGAGCTCACGATCGCCGGTGTCGTCGACCTGCCGAATGCCGATTCGATGTTCCAGGCCGTCGGCATTCCGCCCGGAGCCGCGCCGCAAGCGCCGCCCGACAACGTACTGCTGATGCCCCTGGCTGAATGGCATCGCCTGTTCGATCCACAGGCGGCGGTCAGACCGGACGCAGTTCGAATTCAGCTGCATGTCGAACTTACGCACACAGGGCTCCCCGGCGCTCCGGCAGCAGCTTTTGTCGCGGTTCAGGGTGCGGCAAAAAACCTGGAGGCGCGCATTGTCGGCAGCGGCATCGTCGCCGATAATCTCGCGGCGCGGCTCGATGCCGTACGCAGCGATGCCCTGTACGCCAAAGTACTGTTTCTGTTCCTGGGCGCGCCTGGCGCCCTGTTAGCTACTTTCCTCACCATCGCAGTCGTCGCCTCCGGCGGCGTTCGCCGCAGGCGCGATC
>DAIDTN010000192.1 GCA_027457185.1 Burkholderiales bacterium
AGAAACCCCGCAAACGAATAATAGCCGAAACATTGTTGCGATGCAACAGATATTTTCGGGCTGCAAAATTGCCTGCTGGGGCGAACTATTTGTGCTATCGATACGGCAAATCCGCTCATTAACTTATTGCATTGCATCAACGTGGAATAAGTCGCCCATTGGGAGGCTTCAATCGCGAGCAGGAGTCTGCCACGTGCTTCTCCGAAGTCTCACGCCATTCGAGCGAGACGCCGTATCCGACTTCTACCGTGCTCTGGCCGCGGTCGACCGCCGCAAGCGCTTCTGTTTTCTGATCCTGTCCAGCGCAAAGCCGCTAACTATTCAGGTCCCGGTTTTCCGGATGATCGCAATGAACACCCAAACTATCGCCAACGGCAGGAGCAGAACCAGCAGGAGCGGGAACGCGAGTCCCGCCAGGATAAGCCCGGCGACTATCACGCCGCCCAGGATGAAAATGCCGATTCCGGCGAACACGAAGAGCAGGAAAATAGCCGCGCAGAACAGAGCGATCAGGCCAATGACGAGTCCGGCAGCTCCGATTGTGCCAATGAGCGGCCCGGTGAGTTCCTGACCGTTGATGATGATTCTTGTCGACCCTGCCGCAAAAAACAATCCCCATGCGACGATGACCAGCATCACGACTGCAAGTGCGATTGCCGCTTTCTTGGCCATATGAGACTCCTTCCTGGCAGAACTTCTTAGCATCAACATTCGACGCCCAAAAAATTCTATGGTTCAGGCCGAGGATTTTTGCGGGGCGCGCAGGATCGAATTGGGTTTGGCCGGCGCAGGGGGGTGACAGCAGAAACGTCAGCAGTTTTCCAGCGCTCAATAGCCGGGGGTCTGCGGATCTTCGCCGAAATATCCCGGCGCGATATCGGCCGCATAGCACACGGGTGAACTGAGTTCGGTGCGCGGTTCCTGCGGCACGCCGAGGAACTCGAGTTTGCCCTCGTCGAGTCGGTATACGCCGCGCTCGGTGACCACGTAATCCATGGGGATGTCCCAGGGCTGGGGCCGGATGGTGTCGATCGCGGCGAGTTCGAAGCTCACGCCGATCACCAGCGGTTTGCGCGCGCGCAGGCTTTCCAGCGTGCGGTCGAAAAAACCGCCGCCGTAGCCGAGGCGATAGCCCTGCCGATCGAAGCCGTTCATCGGCAGCAGCACTGTATCCGGCGCCAATCCCGCGCCCGCCTTGGGATAGGGTATGTCGAGCTTGCCTATCTCCATTTCCACTCCCGGATGCCATTCACGGAAAATGAGCGGCGACTTGGGCGCGACCACCACCGGCAACGCCGCAGTTGCGCCCTGCTCGCGTAGTTGCCGCAGCAGGTGGCGCGCATCGTACTCGTTGCGGATCGGCCAGCAGAACGCCACCACGCCCCTGGCCAGGCCCGGGAACCCGTATAGCAAATGGTGGTCCATGGCTACGCGCCATGCGTGCAGCCGTTCTGCGGGCAATGCCTGTCTGCGCGATAGCAACTCGCCGCGCAGTTGCTTGCGCCAGGCCATCAATTCAGTGTGGTGCATATATTTGACGCGCGTCATCCATCCGGTCTGTGGAGAGTTTATACTAGGTTCATCATGGGTTTAGCCGCAAAAACCACTATAACACCGATACTGCGTGCTTTGATATTCGCGCTCGCCCTGGCGCCGCTCGCGTTACAGGCGAGTCCGGTCCAGCCGCAGACGCAGGAGGAGATTTTCCTTGCCGCACACGCCGCGGCGCGCGCGGGCGACTACGACAAGCTCGCCCGATACGACGCGCAGCTGCAGGATTATGTACTCGAACCCTATGTGGAATCCTGGATGCTGCGCGCGCGTCTCGAAGATGCCACGGCGGAGGAAGTGCGCGCTTTCCTCAAGCGCCAGCAGGGCACCGTGCTCGCCGAGCAGGTGCGCAAGGAATGGCTGAAGGTGCTGGGCAAGAAGCGGCAATGGAATCTGTTCCGGGCCGAGCATCCATTGCTGGTCAACGACGACAACGAAACCGCTTGTTACGCGCTGCAGGCGCGGTGGGAACAGAAGGACGAGTCGGCATTAGCCGAAGTTCGCGCGCAGTGGTACGCGCCGCGCGAGCTGCCCGAAGGCTGCGTGCCGCTGGTCGAGGCGCTGATCGCCCGCGGCGAGTTCACCGACCGCCAGGTATGGGAGCGCGTACGCCTGTTGCTCGAGGCCGGCGCAGTCAGCGCGGCGTGGCGTACCGCCGAGTACCTGCCGCAGTCGGAAATGCCGGACCGCGGCAAATTGTTTGAGGCAGCAGCCGGGCCGAAACGCTTCCTCGACGAAGAGAAGAAGGACCTGTCGCGCCGTCAGGTGCGCGAGCTCATCATTTTCGCGGTGTATCGCCTGGCGCGCAGCGACCCGGTCGCGGCCGCAGGCTATTGGGACAAGCAGCCCCGTGCGAAATTTTCCACCGAGGAGCGGGGCTACGCCTGGGGCCAGCTGGCGCTGCAGGCAGCGCGGCACAACCTGCCGCAGGCGCTGAAGTGGTACGGCTATGCCGAGGCGGCGGGAGCGCAGTTGTCGGAAGAACAACTCGCCTGGCGCCTGCGCTCGGCACTGCGCCAGGGCGACTGGCGTGAAGTCCAGGTCTCGGCGCAAAAGATGTCGCCGCTGCAAAGGAACGAACCGGCCTGGATTTACTGGCGGGGACGCGCCGCGCGGGCGCTGGGAAATCCCGCCAGGGCGCGCACCCTGTTTTCGCGCATCGCCGGCGGACATTATTTCTATGCCGAGCTCGCTGCCGAGGAACTCGGCCTGCCCTTCAGAATTCCGCCAACGGGTTACAAGCCGACGGCGGAACAGGTGGCCGCAATTGCGCGCGAGCCTGGCTTTCAGCGCGCGCTCGAGCTGTATCGGCTGGGCCAGCGTGTCGATGCGACGCGTGAATGGCTCTGGTCAATACGCGGCATGGACGACCAGCAACTGCTGGCCGCGGCCGAATTCGCGCGCCAGAACGAAATATTCGACCGCGCCATCAACACCGCCGACAAGACGCTGGCGCTGCACGATTTCAGCGTGCGCTATCTCGCGCCTTATCGCGAGCAGTTGGGCGAAAATGCGCGCGCGCAGCAGCTGGACGAAGCCTGGGTGCTGGGGCTGGTGCGCCAGGAGAGCCGCTTCATTTCGGCGATCAGGTCCTCGGCCGGAGCGGCCGGCCTGATGCAGCTCATGCCGGCTACGGCCAGGTGGGTAGCCCGGCGCATGGGCATGCAGGACTATTCCTGGGCGCGGGTGACGGACGCCGGCGTGAACGCGGCCCTGGGCACCTATTACCTGCGCCATGTGTTGGACGAACTCGATGACAATCCGGTGCTGGCGGCGGCGGCCTATAATGCAGGTCCCGGACGGGCGCGCAAGTGGTGTGATACGCACCCTTTGGAGGGCGCGATTTACGCCGAGACCATACCGTTCAGCGAAACCCGCGACTACGTCAAGAAAGTGATGAACAACACCATGTATTACGCCGCCATGCTCGGAGACCCGGTGCGCTCCCTGAAAGCGCGCCTCGGCATTATCGCGCCGCGCGGCGGCGGCGATCACCTCCTGGCGCAGCGCGAGGCCGGGCAGCAAGAGCCTCAATGAAGCTGGAGCGCATAGCCGTCCTCGGCGGCAGCGGTTTTGTCGGCCGCCATGTGGTCGGCATGCTCGCCGTACAGGGCAAACAGGTCGTCGTGACGACGCGCCGGCGCGAGCGCGCCAAGCACCTGTTCATGTTGCCGACGGTGGAGGTGGTGCAGGCGGACGCATGCGATCCGGCGCAACTCGCCGCCGTGTTGCGCGGCTGCGACGCGGTAATCAACCTGGTGGGGGTGCTGCAAAGCCGGCCGGGCGAGCCCTATGGCGTCGATTTCCGCCGCGCGCATGCCGAATTGCCGCGGGTGTTGGTGACCGCCTGCGAGCAGTTGCATATCCCGCGCGTGCTGCATATGAGCGCGCTGAACGCCTCGAGCAAAGGTCCCAGCGCCTACTTGCGTTCCAAAGGCGACGGCGAAAACTGGATGTTCGCCGAAGGCAAGCGGCTGGCGATCACCGTGTTCCGCCCTTCGGTGGTGTTCGGCCCGGAAGACAGCTTCCTCAATCTGTTCGCGCTGCTGCAGCGTCTTGTGCCGGTGGTACTGCTGGCCTGCCCCGAGGCGAAATTCCAGCCGGTCTATGTCGGCGACGTGGCGCGGGCCCTGGTGCAGGCGCTCCCCGAGCGCGAGAGTTTCGGCAAGAGCTACGATCTGTGCGGGCCGAAAGTCTACACGCTGCGCGAGTTGGTCAGGTTCGCCGGCCGCTCCAGCGGTCACGCGCGTCCTATCATCGGCCTCAACGCCAAGTACTCCATGCTGCAGTCATGGATCATGGAGTGGCTGCCGGGCAAGCTCATGAGCCGCGACAATGTGCTGTCGATGTCGCTGCCCAGCACCAGCGCCGCGCCTTTTCCTTTCGGCATTCAGCCTGCTGCGCTGGAGGCGGTGGCGCCGCTGTACCTGCAGGGCAGGTACGCGCGCTCGCGCTTCGGCCTGCTGCGCTACTACGCCGGCAGAAAGACGCGCGCAGCGTGAAGCCGCTCAAGCTCGCAATCGCCAACAAGAACTACTCCTCCTGGTCGATGCGGCCCTGGGTGCTGCTGACCCAGGCCGGCATCGCGTTCGAGGAAATCCAGCTCAAGTTCAGCGACGAAGGCAGGGTGCCCGGCGTCGAAGCCTACTCGCCCACGCGCCAGGTGCCGGTATTGATCGTCGACGGCGAGCCGGTGTGGGATTCGCTCGCCATCTGCGAGGCCGCGGCCGAGTTGTTTCCGGATAAACGCCTGTGGCCGGCCGATGCGCGCGCGCGCCAGATCGCGCGTTCCATCTGCGCCGAAATGCATGCCGGATTCCGCAACCTGCGCGGTGCCATGCCGATGAACATCCGCGCTGCGCTGCCGGGCAAGGGCATGAGCCCGCAGGTGCAGCAGGACATCGACCGCATTGCCGCAATCTGGGAATCCTGCCGCGCGCGCTATGGCCAAGACGGCGAACTGCTGTTCGGGCGGTTCACCGTCGCCGATGCGTTTTACGCGCCGGTAGCCACGCGCTTTCTTACCTACGCCGTTGCGCTGCCGCGCGCGGCGCAGCGCTACGCCGACGCGCTGCTCGCGCTTCCCGCGGTGCGCGCATGGATGGCGCAGGCGCGCCTTGAGACCGAATTCGTGCGCGCCGACGAACCCTATATCTAAACCATCCTGACCCAACGACAGGCTTCCGGTGAAGATTTACGCAGTCGGCGGCGCGGTCCGCGATGAACTTCTGGGGCTGCCGGTCAAGGACCGCGACTACGTCGTGGTCGGCGCCACGCCCGAAGATATGACCCGGCTTGGGTACAAGCCGGTGGGCAAGGATTTCCCCGTGTTCCTGCATCCGCGAACGCACGAGGAATATGCGCTGGCGCGCACCGAGCGCAAGACGGCACGCGGCTACAAGGGGTTCCAGGTGTATGCCGCGCCGGACGTGACGCTGGAGCAGGACCTGTCGCGGCGCGACCTCAGCATCAATGCCATCGCACGCGATGAGCGCGGACGCCTGATCGATCCCTATGGCGGCGCAACCGACCTGAAACGCGGCGTACTTCGCCACGTCAGTCCGGCGTTCGCCGAGGATCCGGTGCGCATACTGCGCGTGGCGCGTTTTGCCGCGCGTTTCGGTTTCACCGTGGCGCCGGCCACGCTGCGCCTGATGCGCGCGATGGTGGAGGCGGGCGAAGCCGATGCGCTGGTCGCCGAACGCGTATGGCAGGAACTGGCCATCGGCCTGATGGAAGCGGCGCCGTCGAAAATGTTCGCGTTGCTGCGCCGCTGCGGCGCGCTCGGGCGCGTGCTGCCGGAACTGGACGCGGCCTGGGCGCAGCGCGCGTACTATGCGCGCTCGCGGCGTGCGCTCGATTACGCCGCCGCCCAGGGCCGTGCGCTCGAGGTGCGCTACGCGGTGCTCGCCTGCGCGCTTGCCGGCGCGGATGCGCCCGAGCGCGAGCTGCGCCGCATGAGCGCGCGCCTGCGTGCGCCCGCCGACGCACGTGATCTGGCACTGCTTGCACTGCGCCAGCGCGAACAAATCGGCCGCGGCGCGAAGCTTGAAGCCGCAGCGATCGTCGTTTTGTTCCAGTCCTGCGATGCCTGGCGCAGGCCGGAGCGCTTCGGCCAGTTGTTGCAGGCGCTCGAGAGCTGCGAGGCCGGCAGCAAGCGGAGCCTGGCCGCGTCGGCGCGCCTGCTGGCTGCGCTGCGCGCTGCGCGCGCCGTTGACGCCGGCGCCATCGCCCGGCACGAGCCCGAGCCGCACAGGATCGCCGTGCGGCTGCGGGCGGCGCGCATAGCCGCGGTCACATCCGCGCTAAGCGTTCGCTGATCTTGCGCGCCGAATACGCAGAAACAAAGTCCACCGCGGTCCTGCCGCTACACGGACTGAGGCGCAACCTCGCGGCGGGCCAGCCCTCGATCGTGCAGGAAGAACTGTTTCACGCGCAGGACGGCATGCTCGATGCGCATCTGGCCGAGTTGCGGCCGCCGCACGCGCTCGTTTACCGACGCATTCGGGCTCGCGCGCACGGAAGTGGCCGAGCGCGAGCGCAAGCGCGGGTTAATTCCGTCCAATCCGTAGATGTATGTCGGCACGGCGATGCGCGAGAAGCTGCGCGGCATGGCGGCGCGCCCGGCGGGGGGCAATGGCGGCGGCGGCCGGAGCCGGTGGCGGCCAGTGAAGCTTAGGCCTGATTGTCGGCGGCAGGCTGTGCGTGCATTACCCGATTTCGCCCCGCCAATTTCGCGCGGTACAGCGCCTTGTCCGCTTCCTGAAGCAGGAAGTCTTCACTCTGCTGCTCGTGCGGGATCACGGATGCCACGCCCACGCTGACAGTTACCTGCCTCCATCCACCAAAAACCATCCTGAGATCGCTGATTGCCTTTAGGATCGCTTCTGCGACCTTGTGCGATTCGGCGAAGTCGGTGTCCCCTAGAATCAAAGCGAACTCGTCGCCGCCAAGACGTGCCGCAAGATCGCTGGGCCTGCGGGAAAACTCAAGCAGAGCCTGTCCAACATTTCTCAGGCATTGGTCGCCGACAAGGTGCCCGAATTCGTCGTTGTAGTCCTTGAAGTAATCGACATCGAGCTCAATCAGGCTAATTGCCGACCGGTTGCGGATACTCCTACGCAATTCTCTGTTAAAAAACAGGTTGAAATACCGGCGATTCGCCAACCCGGTCAGTGGGTCGTGCATGGCTAGGTGTTCGGCTCGTTCTTCGGCCAACTTGCGCTGTGTGATATTTTGATGGGAGATTACATACAAACCTCTTGAGTCATCTTTCAGGCGGGTAACACGCATCATGAACCAGCGTTTCTCGTCCGGGCTGTGGCAGGGATACTCGAAATAGAAAGAAGCAGACCTGCCGCTCACAACATCCAGAATGCCCTGTCCCGCTTCATCGGCAAGCTTATCTCCGCTGGCGGCAGCGGCAGACAGGACTTCGAGATAGTTGCGGCCTTCCCAAGCGTACTTAGAAGAAAGTCCGTTTTCGCCGCCGAATTGGATCCACGCAAAATTGACGTCGAGAATGGTGCCCGCCTGGTCGATCACGGCGATCTGCTCGTCGAGCGAGTTGATCACCAATGTGTGTAGCGCATTCAAATCTTGCATGTCGCGTGACCTTGGAGCAGCAACGAAGGCGTTCCTGTGGATGAGTTTTCCGGCACCCAACGACCAAGCTCAGCCTTGGGCTGGGGCGCCTTGTTGGGCGGCAACGTTGGCGAATACCGGCTCATAGTGCTCTACGGCTGGAAACGGCTCATAGAAGTGGTGAAGAAGCCGCTTCCATTCTTGATACTGAGGCGACTGACGAAATCCAACCCTGTGATCTTCAAGCGTTCGCCATTGGACCAGCAGAACATACTTATTCGCGGTCTCATAGCAGCGCTGAAGCTGATGCGAGACATAGCCTGGCATTGACGCGACGATGGCTTGAGCTTGCTCGAACGCCTGCTCAAATGCAGGACCCTCGCCGGACCGCAGGTTCAGCAATGCAACTTCAAGAATCATTGGCATCCTCTCCCTGGCGCCCTCGGACTTGGTGTGCGGCGGGCCGGCACAGCAGGTGAACTTTGCGCGACGCTGGCGGCCCGTCCGCACCACCTACAGTTAGGCAGCCTCATGGCGCCAGCGTGCTGACGCTAACCTCAAGATCATGGAGTAAGCCGTCGCGAAGGTCGTAGATCCAGCCGTGAATGGCAAGCTGCTGGCCGCGTTCCCACGCTCGAACAACGGTTGGGAGGCCGCTGAGGATACGCGTCTGCGCGATGACGTTGAGCTCACACAGACGCTGCCAGCGCGCTTCGTCATCAGGAAGCGACGCAAGTTCGTCAGCATGTAGCTGGCGGATCGCACGGACGTGGGCAATCCATCCCTCCAGAGGATCGGTTGTGGGAGGCCCGAAAGCAGCCTGGATTCCACCGCAGCGATAGTGACCACACACGATGATGTGCGAGATGCGGAGTACGTCTACGGCGTACTGCAAGACTGCCAGGCAGTTTTGATCGTCGGGGCGGACTATATTGCCGACATTGCGGTGGACAAAAAGCTCGCCGGGCGCAAGGTCGACAATTTCGTTTGCCGGGACGCGACTGTCGGCACAACCGATCCAGAGGTACGCCGGCGATTGAATCGCGCAGAGCCGCTCAAAAAAATGAGGGTCGCGGCGGGTTTGCTGTGAGGCCCAAGCCCGGTTATTGGCAAAAAGCTGCGGCAGCAAGCGCATAAATGATCAAGCTGACTAACGTAGAGCCCACCGGCGCGCCGAGCGCGGCGCCCGAATAAGCACCGGCGCTGGCAGCGCGTCCGCTTGGGGCGCCATGTTATGCCGCAGACTCAAGCGGAACCTCCCAACCTGGGAAGACGAGCACTGCCGGATGACCCTTGAGCGCCTTAGCGAGTACCTTTGCCCGCTCAACCCCGAGGTTAACCCGGCCGTTCTCGATGGCGGACAGGGTGGCCTGAGAAATTCCTGTGAGTTCGGCAAGCTGGCTTTGGCTAAGCTCCTGCAACTCGCGAAGGACACGCACGGACTCGGCTACGGAGACGTCAACGCGCTTCTTGGCAGGACGAAACTCTTTCAATTCAGGACCTCTTATAGTCGTGAGGGGTAACTTGTATAACCTGTACCAATAGCGTATCAGCGACGACGCGGTATATAACCCGTTATTGCAGCCCAAGTCGCGACGAGCGGTAGCCTTTCCATTCGCCGGCCAAGGCTTCATCGCGCGGTGTCCGTGTTGTCGATGGATGGGTTAGCCGCTGGCCTGTACTGCGTTTTCTCTTTGTTCCAGCGATCTGCTTCGTTACCTTTTTTGGACATTAGATCATTTTCTAAGTCGATGTCAGCCGGCCCGGCTGTTTTTCTATCGAGCGCCGTTCAGATGATACGCGTAAGCAGCGTCAGCGCGAACGACAGCAGGATGGTGGTGGTGAAGGGCAGGTAGTAGTCGCGGCCCTTGTAGCGCAGGGTGATGTCGCCCGGCAGGTGGCCGAGGCTGTACTTGCCTTGGCGCGGGGTCCACAGGCTCAACACGGCCACCGCGACGATCAGGGTCAGAATCCACTTCAGCATGGAATCATTGTAAACTGCCCGCCACGGGAAAGAACGGACAGGGAGAAAAAATGATCGATCTCTACACCTGGAAGACGCCCAACGGGCGCAAGGTTTCGGTGATGCTGGAGGAATGCGGCCTCGCCTACAACACGCACGCGATCGACATCGGCAAGGGCGAGCAGTTCACGCCGCAGTTCCTCGCGCTCAACCCGAACGCAAAAATCCCCGCGCTCACCGACTCAAACGGCCCGGATGGAACGCCGATCACCCTGTTCGAATCCGGCGCGATACTGATTTATCTTGCCGCAAAGACCGGCAAGTTCCTGCCCGCGTCCGACCGTGGCAAATACCTGGCCTTGCAGTGGCTGATGTTCCAGATGGGCGGCGTCGGTCCGATGTTCGGCCAGGTGCACCATTTCCTGCGCGCGGCCAAGGAACCGGTGGCCTACGCCATCGAGCGCTACACCAAGGAGAAAGACCGCCTCTACGGCGTGCTGGATAAGCGTCTGGGAGAAGCGGCGTATCTCGCCGGCGAATATTCCATCGCCGACATCGCCACCTATCCCTGGGTGGCGCGGCACGAGTGGCACAAGACCGAGCTCGGCGACTTTCCCAACGTCAAACGCTGGTACGACGCCATCAGCGCACGCCCGGCTGTTCAGCGCGGCATGGCGGTTCCGACGTAGACGCCGCGCCGGCGATGGGAATATCTTCTGACTCCGGTGTCGCGCAGCAACTCGAAATTATCGAGGCCGCGCCGCCCGGAGGCGGCAGCGGACGGCCGCTGCTGTTCGTGCACGGCGCGTTCGCCGGCGCCTGGTGCTGGTCCAAGCATTTCCTGCCTTATTTCGCCGAACAGGGCTTTCGCGCTTGCGCCGTGAGCCTGAGTGGCCACGGCGGCAGCCCGGGGCGCGAGCGGCTCGATTGGCTTTCGATCGCCGATTATGTGCGCGACCTGGAGCAGGCGGTCGACACCGTTGGCGGCGACCCGGTGCTCATCGGTCATTCCATGGGCGGTTTCGTGGTGCAGAAATACCTGGAGCGCGCTGCCGCTCCGGGCGTGGTACTCATGGCTTCAGTGCCGCCGCAGGGACTGCTGTCGGCTTCGATCGCGCTGGCGTTCTCCAATCCGGGCCTGTTCGCCGACATCAACTCGATGCTGCACCGCGGCCGCGCCTCGCTCGCGACGCTGCAGCACGCCCTGTTCGCGGGCCCGGTCGCGCTGGACGAACTGCAGGCGTATTACCGCCTGATGCAGCCGGAATCGCAGCGCGCGATGTGGGACATGACTTTTTTCGATCTGCCGCAGCCCGCGCGCGAGCGCTGTCCGCCGCTGCTGGTGCTGGGCGCCGAGGGCGACATCCTGGTGCCGCCGGCGCAGGCGGAGCAGGCCGCGCGCACCTACGGCACGCAGGCGGAGATCTTTCCCGGCATGGGGCATGTGATGATGCTCGAGGCCCGCTGGCAGAACGTGGCCGACCGCATTATCGAGTGGCTGCGAAGATTGAGGTTCGACCAGGACTAGACCGGCCGCGCTAGCGCGGCAGCTGCACGATGAACCGCTGTATTCCCGCGAGCAGCATTTGGACCGCAATCGCCGTGAGCACCAAACCCATCAGGCGTTCCATCGCGATCACGCCGCGCCTGCCGATCAAGCCGCTGATGCGCTGCGCCGAAACCATCACCAGCGTGGTTGCCAGCATGGCGAGGCTGAGCGCCGCCACCCAGTCGAGCACGCGCTGCGGCTCGCGCGACACCAGCAGCAGCACCGTGGCGAGAGCGGACGGTCCGGCGATGGCCGGGATCGCCAGCGGTACGATGAACGTGCCCGTGTCGCCCGGCTCGGCGTGCACGGCGTCGCTATGCGGGAACGCCATGCGCAGCGCGATCAGAAAAAGGATCAATCCACCGGCGATCGCCAGCGCATTGTCCGACAGCCGCAGCAAATGCATGAATTTATCGCCGCCGAACATGAACGCGAGCAGCACCGCGTAGGCAATGGCGCATTCGCGCAGTACGACCCGGGTGCGCGCGCCCTGCTCGACGTTTTTCAGCACCGAGATCACCAGCGGCATATTGCCGAAGGGGTCCAGCACCAGGATCAGCAATATGGTGGCGGAAACGATATCCACGGCGAAATCTTAAAGTGACGCGCGCCGGTCGCCGTCGGCGAAGCCGATCAGCGGCGCGGCGTAGTTTTTGCCCAAAGCGATGACCTTGAACAATTCGCCCATCTCGGAAGGCGAGAGCAGTTGTTGCGCCGCGGCCGCCTGCGGCACATAGGCCATCGTATCCTCGGGCGAGGTGCGCAGGATGATGTCGGTGATGCCGCAGTTGATCAGGAACTGCGCCTGGCCGGTGTAGCCCAGCAGTGCCAGCCCGGCGTCCGTGCCGGCCTGTGCCACGGCGCTGAAATCGATATGGCTGGTGATGTCCTGCAGTCCGGGCAGGAAAAAAGGATCGGCATGCGCGCGATGGCGGTAGTGGCACATCAGCGTGCCCTCGCTGCGCTGCGCATGGTAGTACTCGTGCGCCGGAAAACCGTAGTCTATGAGCAGGATCACGCCGCGCGCCATCGCCTGCGCCAGCGTGCTGACGAAGCCACGCGCGATCAGCTGGATCTCGGTCTGATAGCCTTCGGGCAACTGCAGCGCCGCGGCAGCCAAGCGCAATGGCGCAGCAGCCGGCCGCCAGGCCCAGGCGAAGGCTTCGTCCTTCAGGCTGACTCCGGCCTCCTCCACGCCGGCTGCGCCGGTCCTGACCAGGTGCACCGGCATCGCATCCAGTACTTCGTTGGCGATGATCAGGCCCTGATACAGCGTCGGCAGCCGGTTGAGCCAGATCACGCGCTCCAGCAGCTGCGGCACCTTCAGCGCGAGCAGATCGCGCTCGCGCTCGCGCAGGTCGGGGCTGACTTCGAGGATGTAGTAATTGCGCGGCAGCCGCCCCACGAGTTCGAGTTCGGTCAGCAGGGATGCGGCGAGCGCGCCGGAGCAGGCACCAATTTCCAGAATCTGATCCAGCCCCGATTCCAGCACCTGCGCCACTTGGCGCGCCAGCGTCTGGCCGAAGAGCGGAGTCATTTCGGGCGCAGTGATGAAATCGCCCTCGCGCCCGAGTTTTCTCGCGCCGGCGGTGTAATAGCCCAGGCCCGGCGCGTACAGCGCAAGCTCCATGTAGCGCGCAAACGGGATCCAGCCGGCGCTGGCGGCGATCTCGCTGCTAATCAGCGCGATGAGCTTTTCGCTGTGTGCCAGCGCATCGGCCGAAGGGGTGGGTAGGTCGGACATGTTCGAGATAGGGAAACGCTAACTTGGGGGATTTACGCCCGAAGGTCTCGATCCCGCTTGACGGGAAAGTCCCCTCGGGGGACAAGGGGGCATGGCTACCTTGTTCATACCATGCATAGTGCGCGAATCCGGTAAAATCTTCAAATCATGCCGGCGCAACTGCAAAACAAGACCATCCTCGTTACCGGCGCGGCGAAGCGCGTCGGCGCGGCGATCGCGCGGCGGCTGCACCGGGCCGGCGCCAGGCTGGCGCTGCACTATCACGTATCGGAGCGCGAAGCGCATGCGCTGCAGTCCTAACTCAACCTGCAGCGCGCCCAATCGGTGATCCTGGTGAAGGCCGATTTGCTGGAGAGCAGCGGCCTCGCGGAAATAGTGAAGACCTGCGTCGAGCGCCTCGGTTCGCTCGATGCGCTGGTCAACAACGCCTCCGCATTCTACCCTACGCCAGTAGGCGCCATAGACGAGCGCGACTGGGACACGCTGGTCGGCGCCAA
Source organism: Burkholderiales bacterium (assembly GCA_027457185.1). Lineage (GTDB taxonomy): Bacteria > Pseudomonadota > Gammaproteobacteria > Burkholderiales > SG8-39 > 2-12-FULL-64-23. The sequence continues at coordinate 13,389 of DAIDTN010000192.1, forward strand.
TCTGAAGGCGCCTCTGTTCCTGTCCCAGGCAGCCGCGCCGCACCTGAGGAAAAGCGGCGGCTGCATCGTCAACATCACCGACATCCACGCCGAGCGGCCGCTGAAGAACTATGTGGTCTACAGCATCGCCAAGGCGGGCCTCGCCGGTCTGACTCGATCGCTGGCGCGCGAGCTCGGGCCCGAAGTGCGCGTCAACGGGGTCGCGCCCGGACCCATCGTCTGGCCCGAGGACGGCTCCTTCGACGAGGTGACCCGCCAGCGCGTGATATCGCACACGCTGCTGAAGCGCATCGGCGAACCCGATGACATCGCCCGCGCGGTCTACTACCTGATCGCCGACGCGCCCTACGTAACAGGCCAGATCATCGCAGTAGACGGCGGGCGCTCCGTTAATTTGTGATGAACGCGCCCGAGCACAAGCGCCTGGAGAAGCAGCGCATCGAAGCGCACAAGCTGGAAAAGCGCTTGTGCCGCCTCGCCGGTCAGGCGATCGCCGATTTCAACATGATCGAAGCCGGCGACCGCGTGATGGTCTGCCTCTCGGGCGGCAAGGACAGCTACGGCTTGCTCGACGTGCTGCTCAAGCTGCGCGCGCGCGCGCCGATAGACTTCGATATCGTCGCGGTCAATCTCGACCAGAAGCATCCGGGCTATCCCGCGCATGTGCTGCCCGATTACCTGAAGTCGCTGGGCATCGAGTTTCTGATCGCGGAGCAGGACACCTATTCGACGGTCAAGCGCCTGATCCCCGAAGGCAAGACCATGTGTTCGCTGTGCTCGCGCCTGCGCCGCGGCGTGCTCTACCGCCTGGCGGGCGAACTCGGCGCAACCAGGATCGCGCTCGGCCATCATCGCGACGACATCCTGGAAACTTTTTTCCTCAACCTGTTCTTCGGCGGCAAGCTGAAGGCCATGCCGCCGAAGCTGGGCTCGGACGACGGCAAACACGTGGTGATACGCCCACTCGCCTATGTGAAGGAAAAAGACCTGGCGAGTTACGCTGCAGTGCGCGCCTTCCCCATCATTCCCTGCGACCTGTGCGGCTCGCAGGACCAGTTGCAGAGAAAACAGGTGAAGCAGTTGCTGCGTCAATGGGAAAGGGAATTCCCGGGGCGGGTCGAAACCATTTTCAACAGTCTGCAGCGGGTCACGCCTTCGCATCTGCTGGACCGCGAACTGTTCGATTTTCCCGCCGTAGCCGCCGCGGGCTTCGCCGCCGGGGATGGCGATAAAGCCTTTGATCCAGAAGACTTTTCGTCCGCGGCGACGGTCCCGCTCAGGGTCGTTTCGAGCCCGAAATAGACCGATAAGTAACTGCGGTTTGTCAAACTCAGTTTGTCATGCTAGAATTTTGGCATGAATTGCGCTGAACGACTGGTCTCGATTTTCGGCAGCCAGGCCGAGGTGGCCCGGCGCTTGCGCCTGGATCGTGCAGTCGTGAATAACTGGGTCAAGTCCGGTTATGTTCCGGCGCGCTGGGCGATGGAGGTCGAGCAGGCCACCGAGGGCAAGGTCGCCGCGGTCGAAGTGCTCAACGAAGCCAACGCCAAGAAACCGGTCAAAGTCAAATCGCGCCCCGACGATCTGTTCGGGTCGCATCTTCCAGGGAGTGACGCCATGAGTGATTTCGCACCAGTCAAACGCATCCATTCGGTCCATCCGCCGCAGCGCACGCTGATGGGCCCCGGCCCTTCGGAGATCAACCCGCGCGTGATGGCGGCGATGAGCCTGCCGGCCATCGGCTATCTCGATCCGGTGTTCGTCGAGATGATGGAAGAGCTGAAGTCGCTGCTGCGCTACGCCTATCAGACCAAGAATGCGCTGACCTTTCCCGTTTCCGGCCCCGGCTCGGTCGGCATGGAATATTGCCTCGTCAACCCGGTCGCCCCCGGCGACAAGGTCGTCGTTTGCAGGAACGGTGTGTTCGGCGGGCGCATGATCGAGAACGTCGAGCGCGCCGGCGGCACGCCGATCATCGTCGAGGATGCCTGGGGCGAGGCGATCGACCCGCACAAACTCGAAGATGCGCTCAAGAAGAACAAGGACGCGCGCCTGGTCGCGTTCGTGCATGCCGAGACCTCGACCGGGGTGCAGTCCGACGCGAAGGCGCTGGTGGAGGTCGCGCACAAGCACAACGCGCTCGCCATCGTCGATGCCGTCACCTCGCTCGGCGGCACGCCGGTGCTGACCGACGAATGGAACGTCGACGCGATCTACTCCGCCAGCCAGAAATGCCTGTCGTGCACGCCGGGCCTGTCGCCGGTGTCGTTCAGCGACGCCGTGGTCGAGCACGTCAAGGCGCGCAAGGACAAGATCCATTCGTGGTTCATGGACATGAACCTGCTGCTCGGCTACTGGGGCGCGACCACCCGCACCTACCATCACACCGCGCCCACCAACAGCCTATACGCGCTGCACGAGGCGCTGCTGATCCTCAAGGAAGAGGGCATCGAGAATGCCTGGGCGCGGCATACGCGCCATCACCTCGCGCTCAAAGCCGGCCTCGAAGCGATGGGGCTGAAGTTCCTGGTGAAAGAAGAGGCGCAGCTGCCGCAGATGAACGCGGT
>DAIDTN010000193.1 GCA_027457185.1 Burkholderiales bacterium
CGCTCGCGATGAGCTGGGCCAGGCGTTCGCCCTCCAGACGCTCCGGGATCGCGGCGACATCGACCTCCGGGTTCAGTTGCGCCAGTGTGTCCTTGCCCGAGTAGGCTTTTGCCCGGCCCACCGCCGCCGTGGTGTGCAGAAGCTGGCGCTGCAGATTGGTGAGATCGACTGAATCGCCGTCGGCGAGCGTAATGCGCCCGACACCGCCCGAGGCAAGGTACATGGCCGCAGGTGAGCCCAGGCCGCCGGCGCCGATAACCAGCGCATGCGCCGCAAGCAGTTTCTCCTGGCCTTCGATGCCGATCTCGGGCAGCAGGATGTGCCTGCTGTAGCGCAGCAGCTGATCGTCATTCATGGAGCGGGAAATCCTAAGCGCCAAGCGTTAGCCGAGGACCCGCCTCGCCCTGCCATCGGCGCTAGTGTCCCTCGAGGATCTTCAGGCCCTTGAGCATATTGATGGCCTGAATCAGCTGATAGTCCTTGTCCGAGCCGAATTCAATCGGCTTGCTCGGCGCCTCGGTATTTTAGCTCCCGGGCTGGTCGCCGGATGGCGCCGCGGGTTTGTTTGCGCCTGCGGCAGGGTCCTTGTCGTTCGACAGGTGCTTGTTGAGGTCAGCTTCGCGCAGGAACGCGTGCGCATCGATGCCGGGTTCTTCGACAACGATGTCCGGGGTGATGCCCTTGGCCTGGATCGAACGGCCGCTGGGCGTGTAATAACGCGCGGTGGTCAGTTTGATCGCGGTGTTGTTGCCCAGCGGCATAATCGTCTGTACCGACCCTTTGCCGAAAGTCTGGGTGCCCATGATCAAGGCGCGCTTGTGGTCCTGCAGCGCGCCCGCCACGATTTCAGAGGCGGAAGCGGTGCCGCCGTTCACCAGCACCACCATGGGCACGGTTTTGACCGCCGGGGGCAGGCTCTTCAGATAGTCATCGCTGCTTCCGCGCAGATAGTCCTCGGTGCGGGCGAGGTACTTGCGCTTGGCGTCCTCGGTGCGGCCGTCGGTTGTGACCACGACGGAGTTAGGCGGCAAGAACGCGGCGGCAATGCCGACCGCCCCGTTGAGCAGTCCGCCCGGGTCGTTGCGCAGGTCCAGCACCAGGCCCTTGAGCGGAGCTTTCTTGTAAAGGGCGTCGATCTGTTGCACCAGGTTCTCGCCGGAACGCTCCTGAAACTGCACCACGCGCACGTAGCCGTAGCCCGGCTGAATTATCTTTGAGCGGACACTCTGCACCTTGATTACAGCTCGCTCAAGGGTGAACTCCAGCGGCTTGGACTCGCCCTTGCGCAGCACGGTAATCTTGATTGACGTGTTGGGCTTGCCGCGCATGCGCTTTACCGCGTCGTTCAGGCTCATGCCTTTCACCGGCGTTTCGTCCAGTCGGATGATCAGGTCGCCCGGTTTGATGCCGGCTTTGAAAGCCGGCGTGCCTTCGATCGGTGAAATTACTTTTACGAACCCGTCCTCCATGCCGACCTCGATACCCAGGCCGCCGAACTCGCCTTGCGTGCCTACCTGCAGCTCGCGGTAAGCGTCACGGTCCAGGTAGGCGGAGTGCGGATCCAGGCCGGAGAGCATGCCGTTGATCGCCGCTGCGATGAGCGTCTTATCCGCGACCGGCTCGACATAACTGCTCTTGATCGCGCCGAACACTTCGGCAAACGCGCGCAACGCGTCCACCGGCAGCGGTGAGGTCGCCTTCTGGGCAATCGCCGAGTAATTGAGCGAAAGCAGCACGCCGGCCATGACTCCCAGCAGAACCAGCCCGAACTTGTGTAACTTGCTCTTCATAACAGACACCACCCCTCTACTTCAAAGACACCCAGCTCAACGGATCGACGGCTTTGCCTCGATAGCGAATTTCGAAGTATAAACCCGAATCCGGGTTGCCGCCGCTGTTGCCGACCGTTGTCACCACATCGCCTGCCGCGACTGTATCGCCGACCTGCTTGAGCAGCGCCTCGTTATCGCCATAGATGGTGAGGTAGCCCTGGCCATGGTCGATGATCATCAGATTACCGAAGCCGCGCATCCAGTCGGCGAACACCACGCGGCCGGCAGCGACCGCACGCACCTCCTGACCGGTAGTGCCATGAATAAACAAACCCTTCCAGGTCAGCCGGCCGCCACTACGTGGACCGCCGAAGCGGTTCATTAGTTCCCCGCGGATCGGCAGCCTGAGCTTGCCTTTGAGCGAGGCGAACGCCACGTGGCCGCGACCGGGTTCCGGCAGTTTTTCGTTGCGCGGGCCGCCCGGCCGGGGAGGCGCAACCTTTCCCAGCTCATCGACCAGGCGCGACAGCCGCGCTTCGTCGCGCTGCAATGATTTTATCTGGCGGCGTTGCGAGCGGATCTGTGTCGCCAGCCGCGCCAGCACGCGGCGCCGCTCCTTCTGCTGCGCCAGCAACTCGTTGCGGGTATCACGCTGCCGCGTCTCCAGTTCCGCCAATTCGGCGCTTTTGCCGCGCGCCTCGCGTGCGAGTTGCGCCAGCCCGGCGAGGCTGGATCGCAGCGCGCGGATGGAATCGGCCTGGGCGCGCGAGATGTAGGTGTAGTAGTGCAGTTCGCGCGCGGTCTGATTCGGGTCCCGCCCGGACAGCAGCAGCCTCAGGTAATCCTGCCGTCCCGAGGCGTAGCGCATGGCCAACAATTGCCCGAGCTCGCGCTGCTGCAAGTCGATCGTAGTCTCAAGCGTGCGCGACTGCGCGCCCATGCGCACAAGGTCGGCGCGCGCCGCGCGCTGCTTCGCGCCGATATTGCGCAGAATGCGATTGGCTTCTGACACGCCGCGTTCCGATGCGCGCAGTCCGTCGCTCGCTTCCGATCGGTGTTCCTCGGCGCCGCTGAGATTTTTCTTCAGCGTTTCGATGCGGCCGTGCAGCGCCTCGAGGTCGGCCTTGTCGACGGCGTATGCCGCCGGCGCGACGATCAGCGCCAAGGCCGCAAAGAAACACTTGGCGCAAAGGACGCGCAGGGCACGGCGGAAGCTCGAATCGCTGTTCCGCGCCCCGCGCGCCACCCGCGCCGGATTCAAGCCTTCGCCTTGCCCTGGTTCGCGACTGCCAACATCGCTTTTTCGACTTCAGCCGCATCGCCGAGATAGTAGTGGCGCAGGGGCTTGAGGACGTCGTCCAGCTCGTACACGAGAGGCACCCCGGTGGGGATATTTAGGCCGACGATATCCTGGTCGCTTACCTTGTCCAGGTACTTCACCAGCGCGCGGATGGAATTGCCGTGCGCGGCGATGAGCACGCGCTTGCCCGCCCGTATGTCCGGGGCGATGGCCTGGTTCCAATAGGGCAGCACGCGCGCTACGGTATCCTTGAGGCACTCGGTAAACGGCAGCTGGCTAGGCGCGAGTCCGCGGTAGCGCGGGTCGTTGCCGGGACAGCGCGGATCGTCTGCGCTGAGCGCTGGCGGCGGCACATCGTAGCTGCGGCGCCAGGCGAGCACTTGCTCGTCGCCGAACTTGGCCGCGGTTTCCGCCTTGTTCAGGCCCTGCAGCGCGCCGTAGTGGCGCTCGTTCAGTCGCCAGGAATGCAGCACCGGTATCCACATCAGGTCCATGCGCTCCAGCGCCAGCCACAGGGTCTTGATCGCGCGCCTAAGCACCGAAGTGTGTGCCAGGTCGAACACGAGACCCGCCTCCCGCATCAACTCGCCCGCCTTTCCCGCCTCCTCCACGCCTTTCGCCGTCAGATCGACGTCGGTCCAGCCGGTAAAGCGGTTTTCCTTGTTCCAGACGGACTCGCCGTGCCTGAGCAGAATGACTTTTTTCATGGAGGTCCTTTTTTTACCGTACGGTAAGCCCGCGAATATTTTATAATATTCCGGCATCTGAAACCGTGCACGGGCTGCCTCGGCCCAGATATTTCCGATCTGGCGGATAAACCAGGGGCCGTCGGGGCGCGCTGCGCGCAGCATGACGCCGATCGACAGGACGGGCGAAATCTCCGGCGCTATTCCGGCCAAACAACATTAGGAGCAGGCGTGAAATTCGTAATGGACAATGTTTTCCTCGTCGCGGTCGCCGTCATCAGCGGCGCGATGCTGGTGTGGCCGCTGCTGCGGCGCGGCGCGGGCGGCCCGTCGGTCACTACGCTGGAGGCGACGCAGATGATCAACCGCCAGGATGCGCTGGTGCTCGACGTGCGTGAGCAGGCCGAGTTCGCGCAGGCGCACATCCTCAATGCGCGCGGGCTGCCGCTGTCGCAGCTCGAGGCGCGGATCGGCGACATCGAGAAATTCAAGGACAAGCCGTTGATCCTGTATTGCGCCACCGACAACCGTTCGAGTACAGCCGCCGCAACGCTGAAAAAGCGCGGCTTTTCCAACGTAGTCGTTCTGAGTGGCGGATTTGCGGCCTGGCAGCAAGCCGGTCTGCCGGTGCAGAAATAGGCGCATTTATGCCAACGATCCGCATGTACAGCACTGCCGTGTGCCCGTTCTGCCAGCGCGCCGAAATGCTGCTCAAGTCGAAGGGGGTCGCCGAGATCGAGAAAATCCGCGTTGACCTAGACTCGGCGCGCCGCGACGAGATGATGCAGAGGACCGGCAGGCGCACCGTGCCGCAGATCTACATCGGTGAGGTTCACGTCGGCGGTTTCGATGATCTGGCCGCGCTTGATCGTGCCGGCAAGCTCGATGCGCTGCTGCTGGGCCAAGCCTGACCGCAGCGTTTTACTTTCAATCACTGGAACAAAAATGGACCAAGCGCAGCAGCCGACATTCGGCATCGAGAAGATTTACGTCAAGGACCTGTCACTGGAAATTCCGCATGCGCCCGAAGTGTTCCTCTCGGGCGAGCAGCCGCAGGTGGATGTGCAGCTGCATAACGAGGGCGCGGCCATTAGCGAGGGACTGTACCAGGTAGTGCTGACGGTGACGGTAACGGCGAAGGCGGGCGACAAGACCATGTTTCTGGTGGAGGCGGCGCAGGCCGGCATCTTCCAGGTTCGCAACGTGCCGGAATCGGACATCGAGCCCTTGCTTGCTACCGCCTGCCCCAACATACTTTTTCCGTATGCGCGCGAGGCGGTGTCCGACATCATCGGCCGCGCCGGTTTTCCGCCGGTGTACCTGGCGCCGGTGAATTTCGATGCGATTTATCTGCAGCGGCTGCAGCAGGCACAGGAGCAGGCCGGGCCGAAAATCGAAATTGCACATTGACAGTATGCGACGACAGGATGCGGCGCTTCCTTTCCCTGCTTCTGCTGTTCGTCTCGCCGGCGGTTGTGGCGGGGGAATTCCGCTCCATCGGCGACAGTGCGGTGGTGATGTACGACGCACCCTCGGTCAAGGCGAACAAGCTGTTCGTCGCGAGCAGGTTTTACCCGGTGGAAGTCATCGTGCAGGTCGATAACTGGACCAAGGTGCGCGATGTCGCCGGTGACCTCGCCTGGGTGGAAAAAAAAGACCTGTCCGACACGCGTACGGTCGTGGTAACGGCGGCGCTCGCGGATGTGCGCCAAACGCCCGATGATGGCGCGCCACTGGTGTTTCAGGCGCGGCAGGGCGTCGCGCTGGAAGTCGTCGAACTCGGTGCGGGTGACTGGGTCAAGGTGCGCCACAGCGACGGCCAGACCGGATTCGTCCGCGCGAACCAAGTCTGGGGATTGTAACGGCCGGGCGCGCCCGCCCGGCTAAACCGCTATGAGGATTACCGTACTCGGTGCCGGTGCCTGGGGCACGGCGATTGCGGTCAGCCTCAGTGCCAGACATGAGACGGTGCTTTGGGGGCGAGATTCCGAGCAGTGCCGCGCGATCGCGGCCGAGCGCCGCAACGAGCGCTATTTGCCTGAAATCGCGCTGCCGCCGCAGCTCGCGATCGAGGCCGGATTCGCCGCCGCGGTTTCCGCAGCTGAACTTGTGCTTGTGGCGTCGCCGACCGCGGCGCTTGCCGGCGTGCTGGCGCGGCTCGTTCCCCTGCGCAAGCCGGTAGTGTGGCTGTGCAAGGGTTTCGAGCCGCAAAGCGCCGAGCTTCCGCATCAGATAGCTGCGCGTATCCTGCCAGCCGGCAGCGCCTGCGGCGCGTTGTCCGGCCCGAGCTTCGCGCTCGAAGTGGCGCGCGGATTGCCGACGGCACTTACGCTCGCCTCCGCCGATGCCGGATTCAGCCAAGCCACCGCACGCGCCCTGCACGGCCCGCGCCTGCGCGTCTACTTCAGCAGCGATATCGGCGGAGTTGAGGTCGGTGGCGCGGTAAAAAACGTCATGGCCATCGCCACCGGCATTGCCGACGGCCTGGGACTGGGCGCCAACGCGGGCGCGGCCCTGATCACCCGCGGACTGGCCGAAATCACGCGCCTGGGGGTGAGGCTGGGCGGGCGTCCTGAAACTTTCACCGGGCTCACCGGCGCCGGCGATTTGATCCTGACCTGTACCGGCGAGTTGTCGCGCAACCGGCGTGTCGGCCTCGGCCTCGCGCAAGGCAAGAAGCTGGCGGACATCCTGCGCGAACTGGGGCATGTGGCCGAGGGCGTATATACCGCGGCGGCCGTGGAAAAGCGCGCTTCGCAGCTGGGCATCGATATGCCGATCACGCAGGCGGTCTGCGCCGTCCTGTTCGGCGGGGTTGCGCCGCGCGAAGCGGTGGAACAATTGCTCGCGCGTGACCCCAAGGGCGAGACCTAGAAAGTCGACTAAAACCGAGCGACGCTTTTATAGGCCGCTACTTCGCGCCGGCAAATCCCTGCTGCCGCCAGGCTTCGTACACCGCCACCGCGACTGCATTGGAAAGGTTGAGGCTGCGGTTGCCGGGCCGCAGCGGCAGGCGCAGTCGCTGTTCCGCCGGCACGCTGTGGAGTATTTTCGGCGGCAGGCCGCGCGTCTCCGGACCGAACAGGAGCGCATCGCCTTCACGGTATTCGGCTTCGGAGTAACGGCGCTGTGCACGCGTGGAGAACGCGAACATGCGCCTGCCGCGCAGGTGTGCGCATGCCGCGTCCCAATCCTTGTGCACGATCAGGCTCGCATACTCGTGATAATCGAGACCGGCGCGCTTGAGTTCGCGATCCTCCAGGCGAAAGCCCAGCGGCTCGATCAAATGCAGCGTCGCTCCGGTGTTGGCGGCCAGACGGATGATGTTGCCGGTGTTGGGCGGTATTTCCGGTTGGTACAGGACGATGTCAAACATCGCGCGCCGTGCGTGCAACCACCCAGTTTTCGACCCGCGCGGCGCCGCTCTTCTTGAGTGTGCGCGCGAATTCATCCAGCGTCGCGCCGGTGGTCATGACGTCGTCCACCACGGCAATGCGCAAGCCGGCGAGGTCGCCGCCGCAGGCGAATGCCCCGCGCATGTTGGTCGCGCGTTCGCGCCACGGCAGCGCGGTCTGCGCCGCGGTGTTGCGCACGCGCCGCGCCAGCCGGGCATCCATGGCGATGCCGCTGAGGCGCGACAACACCTTGGCGAGTTCGGCTGACTGATTGTAGCCGCGCTCGGCCAGACGCACGGGGTGCAGGGGCAGCGGCATGATCAGGTCCACGCCGCCCGCGCCGCCGATGCGGCGGTACAACTCGCGCGCGAACAGCCCGGCCAGCGCCAGCTGTCCGCCATACTTGAACGCCTGTATCAGCGCGTCCACCGGGTAGGCGTAGATAAACGCGGCGCAACTGGCGTCGTAATGCGGCGGGTCGGCGAGGCAGGCACCGCACTCGGCAGCATCGGCGCCGGGCGCGGCGCAGCGCGGACAGGCCGAGGCCGCTGTCGGAAGTTCACGCGCGCAAGCCTGGCACAGCAGCCGCCCGCCGCTCGCGGCCTGGCACAGCAGGCAGTCCTGGGCCAGCAGCGTTCGCCCGATGCCCTTGCCGATATTCAAAAACGCACGCAGCGAAATTGACAAGTGGAAATGCTTCCCTGAAGATGCGTTGGTCACTCAAGCGGGAAGAGAGTAACCATGAACCGGATGATGGTCAAATCCGGCGCTGCCGGCGCTGCGCGCATGAGATTTAGGAGCGGCCCGAGCGCGACGTCGCGGCCCCGGGGGTTGGGCTGAGCGCGCCCCCGATCGATCACCGCGCCGTGCGCCGCGCCAGTTCCCGCGCGGCCGGCACCTACGCCCGCGCGGCGGTGCTCGCGCGCGAGGTGGAGGCGCGCATGCTGGAGCGCCTGCAGTACGTCAAGCTTGCGCCGCAGCGTGTGCTCGACGCGGGCTGCGGCGATGGCCACGGCGCCCGGCGCCTGGCCGAGGTCTATCGGATGCGCAACTGCTGGGACTGGATTTCGCCTACCCGATGCTGCAGGTCGCGCGCAGTCACGGCGCCTGGCTGCGGCGCGCGCTCGCGCGCGAGCGCGTGGCTTACCTGTGCGCCGATTTTGCCGCGCTGCCGCTGGCGGCGGCGAGCTTGGATCTCGCCTGGTCCAATCTTGCACTGCACTGCGCCGAAGACCCGCTGCCCGCACTGAAGGAACTGCGGCGGGTGCTGAAGGTCGGGGGGCTGCTGATGTTCAGCTGTTATGGACCCGATACTCTGAAGGAACTCAGAAGCGCGTTTGCCGCGCACGACCGTGCGGCGCACGTGCACAGCTTCATCGACATGCACGATCTGGGCGACATGCTTTCGGTCTGCGGCTATGCCGCACCGGTGATGGACATGGAACTCATCACCCTCACCTACGCCGACGCGGACGCGCTATGCGCCGACCTGCGCGCTACCGGCCAGGTTAATGCGCTCACCGGGCGCAGGCGCGGACTCACCGGCAAGGGCGCGTTCAGCGCCATGCGCGCAGCCTACGCGAAGCTGTGCCGCGACGGCCGGCTGCCGGCGAGTTTCGAAATCGTCTACGGACACGCGTGGAAGCCGCAGCCGCGCCTCGCCGAGGACGGGCGCGCCATTGTCAGGCTCGAACCACCGCGCGCCAAGCGGACATGATTCGATTTGTTGATTTCGCTATCATCTGCGGCCATCAGCGAAACGGAAAGCGGCGCCGATTGCAAAGCGTGGGCGATTGCGGTACCTTGCCTGTCTGACGTTAGGGGTCCTGCGCGCAGAACCGAAGACTGCGGTGCGGGTGAGAGAGTCCCTTTGAACCTGATGCGGATAATGCCGCCGCAGGGAAGCGTGAGCAGAACTCCCTCCTGCCTTCGCCCCTGCGGTCACTAGGAGTGACCCATGAACGCCAACCCCAAATTCATCGCCGCAACCGCGCACGTGGACGACGCAGCGGTGCAGCCGCTGCCGAATTCGCGCAAGGTGTACGTGCCGGGCCGCCGGCCCGACGTCCGGGTGCCGATGCGCGCGATCAGCCAGGACGACACGCCGGCATCCTTCGGCGCCGAGAAGAATCCGCCCGTCTACGTCTACGATACCTCCGGGCCCTATACCGATCCGGGCGCAAATATCGACATCCGCAACGGCTTGGCGCCGCTGCGCGCAAAATGGATAGAAGAGCGCGGCGATACGGAGACGCTGTCCGGGCCGACGTCGAAGTTCGGCGTCGAGCGCCTGCTGGATCCAAAGCTCAGCGAGTTGCGCTTCAATCTGCAGCGCAAGCCGCGCCGGGCCAAGCCCGGCATGAATGTGTCGCAGATGCACTACGCCCGCCGCGGCATGGTCACGCCGGAAATGGAATACATCGCCATCCGCGAGAACCTGCAACGCCGGCAATACATCGAAAGCCTGCGCGCTTCGGGGCCGCAGGGATCCAAGCTGGCGGAGCTGATGGCGCGCCAGCACCCGGGCCAGTCCTTCGGCGCCGCGATCCCAGAGGAAATCACGCCGGAATTCGTGCGCGACGAAGTGGCGCGCGGCCGCGCCATCATCCCGGCCAACATCAACCACACCGAGTCCGCGCCGATGATCATCGGCCGCAACTTCCTGGTCAAGATCAACGCCAACATCGGCAATTCGGCGCTGGGCTCCTCCATCGGCGAGGAGGTGGAAAAAATGACCTGGTCCATCCGCTGGGGCGGCGATACGGTGATGGATCTCTCCACCGGCAAGCATATCCATGAAACGCGGGAATGGATCATCCGCAATGCGCCCGTGCCCATAGGCACCGTGCCAATTTATCAGGCCCTGGAAAAAGTCGACGGCAGGGCCGAGGAACTCACATGGGACATCTTCCGTGACACCCTGGTCGAACAGGCCGAGCAGGGCGTGGACTATTTCACCATCCATGCCGGCGTGCTGCTGCGCTACGTGCCGCTCACGGCCAAGCGCATGACCGGCATCGTCAGCCGCGGCGGCTCGATAATGGCCAAATGGTGCCTGGCGCACCACAAGGAGAGTTTCCTCTATACGCATTTCGAGGACATCTGCGACATCATGAAGGCCTACGACGTCGCCTTTTCTCTCGGTGACGGTCTGCGCCCCGGCTCGATCTACGACGCCAACGACGAAGCGCAGCTGGGCGAACTGAAGACCCTGGGCGAACTGACCGACATCGCCTGGAAACACGACGTGCAGGTGATGATCGAGGGCCCGGGTCATGTCCCCATGCACATGATCAAGGAGAACATGGACCTGCAGTTGCGCGACTGCAAGGAGGCGCCGTTCTATACGCTTGGGCCGCTCACCACCGACATCGCGCCCGGCTACGACCACATTACCTCCGGCATCGGCGCGGCCATGATCGGCTGGTACGGCACCGCCATGCTCTGCTATGTCACGCCGAAGGAACACCTGGGCCTGCCGAACAAGGCGGACGTCAAGGACGGCATCATTACCTACAAGATCGCGGCGCACGCGGCCGATCTCGCCAAGGGCCATCCCGGCGCGCAGATCCGCGACAACGCGCTGTCCAAGGCGCGTTTCGAATTCCGCTGGGAAGACCAGTTCAACCTCGGGCTCGACCCGGATAAGGCGCGCGAGTTCCATGACGAGACCCTGCCGCGCGACAGTGCCAAGGTCGCGCATTTCTGCTCCATGTGCGGACCGCACTTTTGCTCCATGAAAATCACCCAGGACGTGCGCGACTACGCCGCGGCGCAGGGCGTGGACGAGCAGGCGGCGCTGGCAAAGGGCCTGGAACAGAAGGCGGTAGAGTTCGTGAAAAAAGGCGCGCAGATTTATTCGAAAGCCTGAGCCCGGCCAGCTTCGAGCAGACGCCCTATCTAAGGAAGGCCGGGGGGAAAGCCCCATCGCAGAAGCACCGGGCCGTACGCAGGCGCCCGGTAAACTCTCTTTCGATCCGAAGCGCGCACATCCTCGCCAGCGCTTACAATCCGGCTCATGGATCTCGTCATTCTTGTTAAAGCGCTGATACTCGGGGTGGTCGAAGGCCTCACCGAGTTCCTTCCGGTCTCTTCCACCGGCCACCTGATCCTCGCCGGCGACCTGCTCGGGTTTCGCGACGAACGCGCCAAGGTATTCGAGATCGTGATCCAGACCGGCGCGATGCTGGCGATATGCTGGGAGTACCGCGTGAAGTTTCTCAGCGTGCTCGCCGGCCTTCGCTCCGACCGGACCGCGCAACGCTTCGCGCTCAACCTGTTCATCGCCTTTCTTCCCGCTGCCGTCCTGGGTCTTGCCTTCATCAAGGTGATCAAGGCGCAACTGTTCCACGCGGTGCCGGTGGCGCTCGCCTTCATTGTCGGTGCGTTCGTCATCCTCTGGGCCGAGCGCCGGAATCATCGCGTCAGAGTCGAGCACGTCGACGACATGACCTGGAAGGACGCGCTGAAAGTGGGCATCGCGCAGGCGTTCGCGCTGATTCCCGGCACCTCGCGCTCGGGCGCC
>DAIDTN010000194.1 GCA_027457185.1 Burkholderiales bacterium
CGCGTCGCCGACGTGGTCGATGTGGCCGTGGCTGATCAGGATGTAGTCGACCTTGCCCAGTTCTGCGATCGAGTTCTTGTCCGGGTTGGTAGGCACCGTCAGCCAGGGGTCGATCAGGATCACGCCGCCGTAGGGCGTCACGATCTTGAAGGCGGCCTGTCCGTACCAATGGATTTTGGTGGCCGCCTGGGCCACTGTCGCCGTCAGGGCAAGCATGGCCAGCGCTAACAACACAGTGCGTAATTTTCTCAGGTGCAGCATGGGGTTCCCTCCTTCGTTATGGATTTGACTTGCCGCGGCGGCGGTCGCTTGTCGCGCGTCTGCCGCCGCTGTTAAAGCGCGGCCAAGATACCTGATCCGCGCCATTCTGCCTACCTTGCGGCGCACCAATGCCGGACCGCCTGGGGCAATTTGCGGCGGGATATACTTGCGCTCGCGGCCGCTCGACCAGTGAAGCGACAATGACAGGCATTGCAATCATCGGCGATCACTTCCGGATACGCCGGCCGCGCTGATCCAGTCCATCCAGTAGCTGCCGCTGTGGCTAGCTGCCGCGGTGGCTGCGGCCAAGGCGCGCCGCATCGAAACGCAGTGGCCGCTGTTGGGATCGACCCTGCAAAGTCTGCAGCGCGGGCGGCCCACTGAAATCGATTACCTGAACGGGGAGGTCGTTCGGCTGGGCCGCGAGTTGGGGGTGGCGACGCCGCTCAATGCAATGCTGGTCGAAATGGTGCATCAGGTCGAACGAAGCGGGCAGTTTTGGTCGCTTGAAGCCTTACGCGATACGATGGGCGCAAGGTCGAATTCAGCCCGCGTACCGTGCTGCTGAGCTGAAAATGGATGTTTGACCGCGGTACTTGTGTCGAGGATACTTGGCTCCGCTACGATAGATTGCGGCATCTTCGAAGCCTGGCCGAACGTCCAACTTTCATACCTAGCGAGGAATCATGATCCACGAACTGCGTATCTACCATTGCATGCCGGGCCGCCTCGGCGATCTCAACCATCGATTTGCCAACGTCACGCTTAAAATCTGGAACAAGCACGGCATCCGCCAAGTGGGCTTCTGGACCGTCCTGATCGGCCCGTCGAACCACGCCCTGTACTACATGCTCGAATGGGAAAGCCTGGCCGAGCGCGAGCGCATTTGGAATGCATTCGCCAGCGATCCCGAATGGCTGAGCGCGCGCGCCAAGACGGAGGAACATGGGCCGCTGCTGCACCACCTCGAGAACTACATACTTGCGCCCACGGCCTATTCGAAGATCAAGTAGTCATGTCCATCGCCGAATTCGCCGGTCTGCAGTTGCCGGGCAAGGCCTGGGACGAGGAGTGAGCGCAGAGCACGCTGCAACGAGGGCGCGGTGCCGGCCGACGGGCTGACGCGAACCTGCAGAGCATGATTGTCATCGCGATAATCTTCGCTGTAGCCGTATTCGTTCCGGGCCTGGTGCTCGCCGCGTTCGTGGCGGCGACCTGGGCGCCGGACCGTCCGCTGTCTGAACTCAAGGCGCGCTGGGCACCGCCGCCTTCCACCTTCGTCGATGTGCAGGGCATGAACGTGCATCTGCGCGACGAAGGACCGCGCAGCGATGCGGTTCCGATCGTGCTGCTGCACGGCACCTCGTCCAGCCTGCATACCTGGGACGGCTGGGCGCAAGAACTCAAGGCAAAGCGGCGCGTAATCCGCTTCGATCTTCCCGGCATCGGGCTGACCGGCCCGCCGCCGGATGCGGACTACCGCATCGAGCGCTACGTGCGTTTCATCGCCGCCATGCTGGATGAACTCGGCGTGCCGCGCTGCGTACTTGCCGGCAACTCCTTCGGCGGTCAGGTGGCGTGGGAAACAGCGCTGGCGCATCCGGAGCGCGTGGAAAAGCTGATTCTCGTCGATGCGGCCGGCTATCCGTTCCAGCCGGTGTCGCTTCCGATCGGATTTCGCATCGCCAGAATCCCGGGGCTGAACCGGCTGATGGAGTTCACGCTTCCGCGCCGCGTGATCGAGTCCAGCCTGCGCAATGTCTACGCCGATCCGGGCAAAGTCACCCCGGAGCTCGTCGATCGCTACTTCGAACTTACTTTGCGCGAGGGCAACCGGCGCGCGCTGGCACACAGGTTCGCGCAGGCGCCGGCCGGCATCCACCCCGATCGCATCGCGGCGCTGAGACTTCCGACCTTGATCTTATGGGGCGGGCGCGACCGGCTCATTCCGCCCGGCGATGCGCAAAGGTTCCATCGCGATATCGCCGGCAGCAGGCTGATCGTATTCGAGCGGCTCGGCCATGTGCCGCAGGAAGAGGATCCTGCCACGACTGTGGTAGCGGTGAAGCAATTCCTTTCCTGATAGCGAGTTGCATTGCAGGATCACCGGCTTTCCTTAGTCGACCATCGCACCTGGCATACCAATTGCTTATTTAACAATCGTATGACAATCCTGGTGACAGGGATCCAAGCGCTGCGGGAAAGTATAGTTTTATGGCCTATCCTTAATAGCTTGCATTGCACGACGGCAGAGCGGCGAGCTTAGCCCATTTGTCGTGAGGCAGAGATGCCAGAGTTTCAACAAGACCCTGTCAAGAACGCGACAAACCGGGAGCCAACCCGGTCCAATGGAGATCCCGCGCGATGTGCGCTGTTGGCCGAAGATCGAATCCTGGCCGTTTGAGCCATCTGCCTGAAAACCCAGGTTCCCGGGGACCGGTAGCGTGCGCGCCCAAGACCCGGCGGGAAGGCATCTGATGGATCACGTGCTGATTGTCGAGGACAACGAGGAGAACCGCACTCTCCTCAAGATGCTGCTCGAGGTCAATGGCTACCGGGTGACGGTTGCAGGCGACGGGCTGGAGGCCATGGATGCCGCGCAGCGCGATCGCCCCGATGCCGTCGTTTCCGACGTGCTGATGCCGAAGATGGACGGTTTCGCCCTGTGCCGCGCCTGGATGCAGGATGCGGCCCTCAGGCGCATTCCGTTCATTTTCTACTCCGCAACTTATGTGCACCCGGACGACGAACAATTCGCCATGGCGCTGGGGGCAGTGCGCTATCTCATCAAACCCATAGAAGCGGCGGTGTTTTTGCGCGAACTGCGCGAGGTATTGCAGCAGTGGACCGGGCGCGAAGCGCCCAGCCAGGCGGCGCCGCTGGACGAGCTTGCTTCCCACGCCTTGCACGAGTCGGCGCTGGCGCGCAAGGTCGAGGACAAGGTGGCGCAGCTGGAGGCGGCGAACCACAAGCTGCGCGAAAGCGAGGAAAAATACCGGCGCATCTACGACAACCTGCAGGACGTCTATGTTGAAACGACTCTGGATGGAATCATAGTGGAGATGAGCCCCATGGTCGCGACGCTGACCCGAGGGCAAGTCAAGAGGGAGGATCTCATCGGCACATCGGTGGACGTGCTGTATGCCGACGCCCATTACAGAGACACCATCCTGGAAGCTGTCAAGCAACGCGGCCGGGCTATCGACGTGGAATCGATGTTCAGGAACCGCGATGGATCTCTCGTACAGTGCTCGGTTTCCGCGACGATCGTACGCGGCGCCGATGGCGAATTGAAGATCATCGCTACCCTGCGCGACATCAGCGGGCGCAAGCAGGCCGAGGGCGAACTGGTCGAAACCGAAAACCGGGCGCGCAGCCTGGTGGAGCAGTGGTTCGATGCAATATTCGTCATTCAGGACGACAGGATCGCCTATTGCAATCCCCGCTTTGTCGAGCTGCTCGGCTATGCTTCCGCAGCCGAGTTGATCGGCATGGGCTTGTTGTCGATTCCCGCCGAGAAAGACGCTACGGCGACGGCCGAAACCCTGCGCCGTTTGTTCAAGGAGAATACAGGCCCTTTCAGCCACGCTTTCGCCGCCGCGCGCGAAGACGGTTCCATCATCGATGTCGAATTGAAGGCCGTCCAGGCGACCTACCGCGGGCGGCCCGCGATCATCGGGACATTGCGGGGCATTTCCCAAGAAAAACACGCCTAGGCGCAGTGCCGGCGCTTTTCCGCCGCTGCCAGCCTGAAGTAAACTGGGCGACATGAGCATCGAGACCCCGAAGGACATCGACCGCGTCGCGATCGAGGAGCACGCGCAGCGCATGGTCGAGCAAACGGCCCTGCGCAAAGTGCGCAAGGCGCTCGAAAGGATTGGACAAGCCGAGATCGCCGAGCGCCGGATTTTGCGCAAGGTACTGATCGTGTGCGCGGTACTGGCCGTTCTCGGGGTCGGCTTTGTCTGCTGGCTGATATTCAGCGGCCGAGGATTGCCGAAACCGCCGCCGCTGAAGGTTCCAGGCGTGCTGCAGCAGAAGCAATGACGCAATGTCGCGCGTTCGAAGCTTCGCTCCGATCGAAGATGCCAAGGCGCGCATTCTGATCCTCGGCAGCATGCCGGGTAATGCCTCGCTCGCCGCCGGGCAATACTATGCGCATGCGCAGAATCTGTTCTGGCACATCCTCGGCGAAGTCACCGGCGCGGCTCCCTCATTGCCGTATGCGGCCAGGGTCCGGGCGCTCAGATCGAGCGCGATCGCGCTGTGGGACGTGCTCGAATCCTGCACCCGCGAGGGCAGCCTGGATTCGGCCATCGATGACGCCAGCATTGGCGCCAACGATTTTATATCGTTCTACCGCGCCCACCCGCGCATTGCGCATGTCTTCTTCAATGGCGCTAAGGCCGAGGCCTGCTATCGCAAACATGTGCTGCCTTTGCTCGCAGATGGACTTGGGCCGCAGAATTATCGACGCCTGCCTTCCACCAGTCCGGCCAA
>DAIDTN010000195.1 GCA_027457185.1 Burkholderiales bacterium
ATGAGAAGGTGTTCGAGACCATGGCGCTGGCTTGCGGCAAAATCAGCCCCTCGCAGTTACAGTGCAAACAGAACAAAAAAAGTTCCTAGAAATCGCAGTTTTATGGAAGTGCCGTTCGATCCGCGTGATTTGTCGAAAAACGAATTGGCCGCGGCGGCGATTCGTTGCTTCGGTGCGCTGCGCCTGCGCGTAAGCGGCTCCAGCATGCTGCCTGCGCTCCGGCCGGGCGACGTGCTGGAGGTCCGCCATTGCGGCATGGACGCACTCAGCCCGGGCGACATCGTTCTCTATATTCGCCAGCGCCGGCTATTCGCTCACCGCGTGATTTCGCGATCCGGCGCATCGCTCCTTACCCAGGGCGACGGCATAGCCGAGCCCGATCCTCCGGTTACGGCGGACGAGCTGCTGGGAAATGTCATCGAGGTGACGCGCCGGGGAAAAACCATCCGCCAGGAGCCAAACCCCAGCCGGCCGGCGCGCATCGCGGCCGCCCTATTTCGCCGCTCGGCCTGCGCGGGCCGAATTTTCGCGCACCTGCAAAGCTGGCAGGGCAGATTCAGCCTGTGACCGCCGCTGCCGCGCGCAGTCGCACCGATATCTGCATCGGCGACATCACCGTGGCCGTGCACAGTTCGAACGCAGCGTTCCTGCAATTGCTCGAGGACCGCTACGCGGGCTTCCTGCAGCACGCCGCAGCGCCCGACTACCAGTTCGAGGTTGAACTCACACCGCCCAGCGAGGGTTCCCCCGACGACGATGTCAGCGTGTACCGGCGGAATGGCCGCTGGCTGCTCGAACGCGGCGACTTTCGCGCCGAATGGGATCCCGCCGCGCGGCAGGGCCGCATACGCCAATCAGCCAACCCCTACTCCATCGACAGCATGCTGCGCATCGTGCACACACTGGTGCTGGCGCGGGAAGGCGGATTTCTCATGCATGCGGCGAGCGCCGTGCGCAACGGCCGGGCATTTGTCTTCGCCGGGGTTTCAGGCGCGGGCAAGACCACCCTTGCCCGCCTTGCGCCCGCGGACGCGGACGTGCTCAGCGACGAAATCTCCTATGTGCGCAAGGAGGCCGGCGGCTATTACGCCTACGGCACGCCGTTTGCAGGCGAGCTGGCCCGGTCCGGCGAAAACCTGCGGGCTCCGCTCGAGGCGATCTATCTGCTCGCGCAGGGCGCAGAAAACCGCGTTGAGACGATGGGTAAGGCCGACGCGGCGCGTGGTATTCTCGCCAATATCTTGTTTTTCGCGGAAGACGTCGAAATGGTGCAGGCGGTTTTTCTGTCCGCGCTCGAATTGGTGGAACGCGTGCCGGTTCGCCGGCTGACGTTCCTGCCCGACATCCGGATCTGGGAGCTGATTCATTGAACGCGAATCGCTATATTGCCCGCGCGGCCGATGTGGCCGCGCGCATGATCGGTGGCGAGATGATGATCATGTCGGGGGCCGACTCGTCGCTGTACAGCCTGAACGAGACCGCCTCCATATTGTGGCAGGCGGCCGATGGCGTGACGCCGCTGGCGCAGATTGTCGAACGGCATATCTGCGCAGATTATGCAGTGGACCCGGCGACGGCCTTGCGCGATGCCGAAGAGCTGGCGCAGGACCTGGCTCGCCACGGCATACTTCTGCTGGCCGATGCCCCTGTCCCTGATGCCACCCTTCGCGATACAGTTCCGCCGGCGAGGGAGTCGCCGTGAGCGGTCTGATGCGGGAGATGGGCGCCAAGGCGCTCAAGCTCGGCATCCCGCTCGGCGTGCAACTGGATTTGACCTATCGGTGCAACGAGCGCTGCGTGCATTGCTATCTCGATCACGACGACCATGGCGAGATGACGACTGCGGAAATCAGGGATCTGCTGGACCAACTGGCGGCCGCCGGCGTTTTCTTCCTGATACTGAGCGGCGGGGAAATTTTCCTGCGCAAGGATCTGTTCGAAATCGTGGAATACGCGCGCAAGCTGATGTTTTCGGTCAAGCTCAAGACCAATGCCGTGATGATACGCAAAGCCAAGGCGAAACGCATTGCGGCGCTGGGCGTCGAGTCGGTGCAGATCAGCGTCTACTCGCACCGGGCTGAAGTCCACGACGCGATCACCAAGCTTCCCGGATCTTTCCGGCGCACCATCGAGGGCGCCCGATTGCTCAAATCCAATGGCGTAAGAGTAAGTTTCGCGAACGTGCTGATGAAGCACAACGCCGGCGATTACCCGGAAGTGCAGGCGCTCGCCGCCGAGCTGGGAGTCGGATACAACGTCGACGCCACGATCACCCCGATGATGGACGGCGACCGCTCGATACTCGATTTGAACATCGCTCCTGCAGCGCTCGAGCAGGTGTTCCACAACTCGACGCTGGTCGGGAATGCCGAAGAGTTCTGCGCGCCCCCGTCCGGACCGCTCGCGCAAGCGGACGCTTTAGACACGCTGCCTTGCAGTGCCGGACACACGGCGTGCTATGTCTCGCCCTACGGCGACGTGTACCCCTGCGTGCAGTTTCCGCTGCCGAGCGGCAACGTGCGCAAAACACGCTTCCTCGATATCTGGCAGCACTCGCCCCAACTGAAGGAAGTGCGGGCGATCACCATGGCCGACCTGCAGGGCTGTTCGTCCTGCACGCACGGCAGCAGCTGTTCGCGCTGCCCGGGGTTGGCCTACATGGAAGGGAACATGCGCGGGCCATCGACGCAGGATTGCGAAAAATCCTTCGCGCGCACCGGCGTGCCGTCCGCGAACCTGCTGCGGAAACAGGCTGCTACGGCAAGGCAGGAACCGGCTTCCGGTGCCGGAACTCCATCGCCTTTATCGGCGAAGCATACGGTCATCTGGATGGCGGCACAGAGCTAGATCCTCGCACCGGCATGCCTGGCTAGCACCTTCTGCACCGCGTTCAGCTGCAACTCAAGGCCAGCCTCCCCGTGCCCGAACGCGCGCCGTTGCGCCGCGTGGGCAATGGCGCGAATCAAATCCCCCATTGATTTCATGAGCTCCGCTCGCAGACCATGGACATAAGCAAGAAATCCCGCTCCGAGCTGAAGGGCCAGAAAGCCACGATTCTGTGGCTTACGGGATTGTCGGCGGCAGGAAAATCGACCATTGCCAACCTCGTCGATGCCAGGCTGCACGCCCTCGGCAAACACACCTATCTGCTCGATGGCGACAACGTGCGCCTCGGACTGAACAAGGATCTCGGTTTCAGCGATACCGACCGCATCGAAAACATACGCCGGGTGGCCGAGGTCGCAGGATTGATGGTCGACGCCGGCCTGATTGCCATTGTGGCATTCATTTCGCCGTTCCGCCGCGAGCGCGCCATGGCGCGCAGACTCGTGGGCCCGGGCGAGTTCATCGAAATTTTTGTCGATACGCCGATTGCGGTAGCGGAAGCCCGCGATCCGAAAGGCCTCTACAAGAAGGCGCGCCGCGGCGAGATCAAGGATTTCACCGGCATCGACTCCCCGTATGAGCCGCCGCAGGATCCGGAAATCCGCATCGACACCACCGTTTTGTCGGCGGAGGACGCGGCGGAGCAGATCGTCCGCTTCCTCGGCATGCGCAGTTGAGCGCCCGATTGATGTCAAGCCTAAGCGCGAGTAACCTAGGCGAACATTGACGACCCTGCTTCCGGCCCGGGTTCACTATCGGGCAAGGGCATTTTCTCTCACCCACCTGGACGAATCCTTCCCATGAACGGCGCCGAAAGCCTGGTCCGCTCGCTGCTCGCCAGCGGCGTGGATACCTGTATCGCCAATCCCGGTACCTCCGAAATGCATTTCGTCGCCGCGCTCGACAAAGTCGAGGGTATGCGCTGCGTCCTCGGCATGGCCGAAACCGTGGTCACCGGCGCAGCCGACGGCTACGCGCGCATGGCCGGAAAGCCCGCCGCGACGCTGATGCATTGCGGGCCGGGTTTCGCCAATGGCATCGCCAACGTGCACAACGCGCGCCGCGCACAGTCACCCATGGTCAATATCGTCGGCGACCAGGCGAGCTACCACCGGCCGTTCGACGCGCCGCTCACCGCCGACACCGAGGGCCTGGCGCGCGCGGCGTCCCACTGGGTGCGCACCAGCGCATCAAGCGCAAGCGTGGGCGCGGACAGCGCCGCCGCGGTGCAGGCGGCAAATACCGCGCCCGGACAAATCGCCACGCTGATCCTGCCCGCGGACACCGCCTGGAACGAAGGCGGCGTGGTCGCCGCGCCGCTGCCGGTCCCCACGCGCCCGATCGTCGCGCCGGAAACCGTGCGCACCATCGCGCAGGTGCTGCGCACCAAGGAACCTGCGATGCTGATTCTGTACGGGCAGGCCTTGTCCGAAGCCGGCCTCGTCGCGGCCAACCGCGTCGCCCACGTCAGCGGCGCCAGGCTGCGCACGCCCACGCAGGTGTCGCGCATGGCGCGCGGGCGCGGGCGCGTGCCGGTGGACCGCATTCCCTACGTGGTCGAAGGCGCGCTGAAGATGCTCGCGGGGACCAAACACGTGATCCTCGTCGGCGCCAAGCCACCCACGGCCTTCTTCGCCTATCCGGGCAAGCCCAGCCTGATGGCGCCGGCAGATTCCCTCACCCACGTGCTCGCGCGGCCGGAGCAGGATGCGATCGCCGCGCTGGAGTCGCTTGCCGACGAGCTCGGCGCGCCGAAGAACGTTCCAATCGCTGCGGGCGAGATCCAGCCGCAAATCGGGCGCGGCCCGTTTGAGGCGGTGGCCTTCGCCAGTACGCTCGCCGCGCTGCTGCCCGAGAACTGCATCGTCGCCGAGGACGCGGTAACCTCCGGCCGCGCGCTGTTCGCGCCGACTTTCAACGCCGCGCCCATGGACTGGCTGCAAAACACCGGCGGCGCCATCGGCCATGCCTTTCCCTGCGCCACCGGAGCGGCGCTGGCATGTCCAGATCGCAAGGTCGTGTGCCTGCAGGCCGACGGCGCGGGCATGTACTCGCTGCAGGCTTTGTGGACCCAGGCGCGCGAAAAGCTCGATGTGGTGAACGTGGTGTTCGCCAACCGCATCTACAAAATACTCTACGGCGAACTGGTGTCGGTGGGCGCAAAGCCCGGCCGCGCCTCGAACGAGCTGTTCGATCTGGCGCGCCCCGCGCTCGACTGGGTGAAGCTTGCCGCGGGCATGGGCATGGAGGCGACGACCGTGGACACGCTCGAGGGTTTTGCCGACGTGTTCAAGTCGGCCTGCGGCCGGCGCGGGCCGTTCCTGATCGAGTTCCGAATTTAGGGTTTTGTCGGAGACCCGCCCCCGGGCCGATTGCACTTCGAGCTGGCACCGATCGCGGCGAGGGCACCGCTCCCACAATACCGCTGGCTCAGCGCGCGCCGAACAGCGCCCGCTCCAGCTTCGGGTGCGCGGCGAAGCGCACCAGGAACTCGGACTCATCGCTCCCGCCCTTGGCGCGGATCACGCGCGCGAGGGCGCGCCTTTCTGCCAGTCGCCAGCCCGCCACGCGCGGCAGCGCAAATACCACGACCGGACCCCAGCGCTGCCAGGCGAGACGCTCGCCCGCGTTGAAGCCGCGCAAGGAACGCAGGCCGGTCAGCCGCATCGCTTCCCGGCTGCACTCTGCAAGCACGCGCTCGCGCTCACCGCCCGCGCGTGCCGCGAGAGCGTCGCCGATGCGCAAGCCCACCTCGGCGAGCGGCGGCAGGCCGGGCGTGCGCGATCGGTCGAAATCGAAGAACAAGTGCGACTCGGCCAGGGCGCGCAGGGTGGCCGCGCTCGAGCGGTGGCCCGGGTCCGCGCGCATCCGCGCGAGCTCACGTCGAAGCAGGCGGCGCGCACCCGCAGCGAGCGGGCGGAATCCCAGCTTGTAGTAGAACCACCAGGCGCCGGACGCGATGGCCTCGTCATTGCCCTGGCCGAGCTGATACGGATCCAGGCTGAACGACTCGGCGCCGAACACCTGCCGCACCATCGCCAGAGTCCGCGCAAACGTGCGGGCCGCCTCGCCGCCGCGAAAGCTCTCGAAAATATTGAACGTCATCGTCGCCGAGCGGCCGATCACGAACGCCTCGCCGTAGCCGATCGGCACGCCGTTGTGCAGAATCAGATAGCCGCAGGTCGAAGGAATCAGCTGGCGCCGCTCTGGGATGACGCCGATCAGCGCGAACGCGAGCCCGCCGCCGTCGTCGACCAGGCGCACGTCGCGCGCGTTGCCATAGGCGAATGCGTCGAGATCGCGCGAGCGGGTGACCATGGCGCCGCGCGCGAGTTCGATCACTTGCTCGCCTTCGCGCGGCGACAGCTGGCGCACGGCACGAAAGCGGCGCCCGAGTTCCTCGCGCAGGTCCGGACGCGCGCGCCGCAGCGGCCCGCGCTGCCAGGCGAACGGCGCCGCGGCGTGCCTGGCGCGGGTGCGCGCGGGCGTGTCCGCGCCGGGCTTGAGTTCGTAGCTCGGCTCGATCGCATCGTGGAAGGCCTCGCGCGTAAAACCGTCGCCGGGCATGGCGGCGATGCGGCGTGCCAGGAACGCCGCATCGCTCTCGCCGCGCGCGCGCAAGCGGTCTATCGCCGCAAACGCAGGCGGGTCGAGTTGTTTCAGCGCCGCCGCCTCGGCCCAGCTAAGCAGCAGCGGCAGCGCCGCGCTCAGCTTCGCGGCGACCTCGCTTTCGCTGCGGTCGATTTCGACGCGCTCCGGCCAGCGCCGCGCGAGCCAGCGCAGGGTGGACCAGAAAAAGCGGTAGCGTATAGCCGTGCCCGCGATTCCCGTGTCCGTGAGCGCCTCGCGCGCTCGCTTGAGATCCGCGCGCAGATAAAAAGCTGCGAGCATGCGCTCCACCTGCGCCAGCAGGCGCGCATCGTCCGGGTAGGCGCGCAGGAAGCACAGCAGCTCGTGCAGGCGCCGCACCGCTCGCGCCGAGCCCAGATCGGCGCGCGCCAGCCGGCGCAGCAGATCCAGCTTCGCCTCGGCGCAAGCGGCGCCGTACTGATCTTTCGAGCGTTCGAGCGCGCTGAGGATCCTGATCGTCATGGATTTGCCATATTTGCGGGGACGTAGGAGGACGCATCGAGCTGCAGCGTGCGGG
Organism: Burkholderiales bacterium; assembly: GCA_027457185.1. Lineage (GTDB taxonomy): Bacteria > Pseudomonadota > Gammaproteobacteria > Burkholderiales > SG8-39 > 2-12-FULL-64-23. The sequence continues at coordinate 7,034 of DAIDTN010000195.1, forward strand.
CTTGCGCGGACGGCGTCCCGTCCGCGCGGATCGTCGATTGGGCACGGATGAAAAGCACATCCGTGCCC
>DAIDTN010000196.1 GCA_027457185.1 Burkholderiales bacterium
ACTGGAACGAACGCGGCCTTGCCGGTGGTTCGGGCAGTTACACCACCTATTTGCTTGCGCTGTTTCCTGTTTTGCTATGGGCGGGCGGCATGCTGCGGTATAGGCACCGCTGGACCCTGATTGCGGGCCTGATCGCGCTGCAGCTGATTGTCGCCGCGCTGGCCGGGCAGCGCACGTTCTGGCTGGTGTTCGCGCTACAGGCGTTGTTGGCTTTGTACCTGCTGCGTGCGCGCGGCTTCATCGCAATTTCGGCGTCGCGTGCGCGCGCCATCGGCGCGGTCGCGGTGATACTGTCCGCGCTGGCTATTGTAGGGGGAACCGTAAAGCGCGACACCACCGGCTGGACCCAGGACCCGCGCCTCGCGATCTGGCCCGCGGTCGCTGCGCGGATTCTGGAGCATCCCCTGACCGGCAAGGGATTCGGCAGGGAGATCATGAGGAAGGCTTATCCGGACCTGCTGTCCTCGAAATATCCCGCGGTGTGGCACGCGCATAATCTGTTTCTGAATTACGGCCTGTCGCTGGGAATTCCGGGGATGGTCGCAATTTTGCTGCTGTTCTTCGTGCTGCTGCGGAAATTCTGGGAGTTGAGCCGCGCCGACGATCGCGTGATCGCCATGGCTGGCATTTGCGGCGTGTTGTTGGTAATTGGGGTGGTCGCGCGCAATCTGACCAACGATTTCTTTCAGCGCGATCTGGCACTGCTGTTCTGGTCGATCGCCGGCATGCTGCTCGGATACGCACAGCATGCGCAAAGTCCCGGTCGGTTGAAGGCTGAGCCGTGACGGCGGGCGTCCGCCTTGGTGATGCCGCGACGTGAGCGCCGTGGACTCGCGCAGCGTATTTCAGGTCAACCTGCAGGACCAGTTCGGCGGCGGCGAGGTCTATACCCGTTTTTTCAGCTTGGCGCTGATCGATCTGGGATACCGGGTGGTGTTATTCGTCAGCCGCAAGGCGGGTTTCTGGAAGTCGCTCCTGCCTGCCGGCATCGAAATCGTGCGGGTGGACGGCTCCGGCGAATTTCTGCGCCGGCTGCCGCGGGCGAAGTCCCTGATCGTGACCCAGACCGCGCTGGATGCGGGCGCGGCGCAATGGGTGGCGCAGCGCCATGTGCTGTGCGGTTTCGTCCACATGCCTCTGTACGAGCGCGATCCGCCGGGACTCGGTTACTATCACCTGCTGCTGCCGGTGTCCCGGCATGTGCTGGACAGCATCCGCTGGCGCGGCCATCGCAACGCTTATGCCGAACCCATGTACGGCGTGGCCGCCCCGCCGCGCGCCGCCGACGGCGAAGCCATTAGCGCGCGCTCGGAATACTACTGGGCCAGGCGCAAGCTACGCGACCGGCTCCTCGGGCTGGTGGAACCCTGGTGGCGGGCGCGCCAGCCATCACTGGCGTTCGAGAAACGGCCGGGCGTGACCCTCGGCATCGTGTCGCGGCTGACACCGATCAAACAATTTCCCCTGATGTTCGGCATCATCGCGCCGGAAATCGCCAGGCACCCGCAGCTCAATCTGGAGATTTTCGGCAGCGGCGGTTACGCTTCGGTGCGCGATCTGCGCGCGAGCCTGGCGCCCGCGGCAAAGCAGCTGCGCTGGTGGGGACATCAGCCAAACGTGGCCGCGGTCTACCCGTGGATCGACTTCGTCCTGAGCGGATTGCCGGAGAAGGAGGCGCTGGGACTGAACCTGATCGAGGCCCAGTATTGCGGCACGCCGGTGCTCGCGGTGCGTGCTCCGCCGTTCACTGAAACCGTGATCGAGCCCGATACCGGATTTTTCTTTGCGGATCCGCGCAAGGACGGCGGCGAGTCGTTCGCGCGGCTGCTGCGGGGGCTGCTTGCAGGCGTGCCGCGCCCGGACCCGCGCCAGGCAAAAGCCCACCTGGCGCGCTTTTCTTCTGCGGCGTTTCGCGAGCGGGTGGAGCGGGCGCTTGCCGCTGCGGCGCAGATCCAGCAAGGCAATAGCATCGGGCAGTCCGGGGATCAATCCTGAGTTTGCCGGCGACGGAGGCGGGACGTAATGACAGGCCAGATGGCGCAAAATGGTTCCGGACTGGAGCATACGGAGGCTCGCAATTACATGTCGTGCAGGCAGGATCTTGGCCGCTAAGCCGCCTTCTTTTCTGATCATCAACGTTTCCCGCATTGGCGATACGCTGCTGGTCACGCCGGCGATTCGTGCGGTGGCCAGGGCATTTCCCGGGGCTGCCATCACGTTTGTGGGCCATCCGAAGCGCTGCGAGGTGGTTCGCCATCTGCCGTTTGTTTCTGCGGTGAAGGGATTTACCAAGAATCGGGCCTGGCTGCTGGGCCATTGGCCGGCGCCGCGTTATGACTTTGCCATCGTCTACGGTTTTGACCTGCAACTGGTCAAATATGCGCTGCGTGTGGCCACGCGGGTGGTGGCCTTTCGGCAGAAAGACGCTGCCATCAACGATCGGCTTTATCGCGCGGTGGCGTATCCGCCGTTTCAGTCCATGCATTCGGCGCACATTCCCCTGTTGCTCACGCAGGCGCTGGATATCGAATCGGACGGCTATCATCTCGCTTATCAGGCAACGGATGACGAGCGCGCCTGGGCGCTGTCCTTCCTGCAACAGCAGGTGCCCGCAGGGAAGCGCCCGCTGATCGGCTTGCAGGTGGCGAGTTTTCCGACCAAGGCCTACAGGGATTGGCCGGTGGGGCATTTCGCCGTCCTGTGCGAAAAAATTCTGAACGCCTACCCGCAAGCGCACTTTATATTGCTCGGCGGCAAGGAAGAAGCAGCCAAAATAAGGCAGTTGGAACAACGCATGGGCGATCACGTCACCGTGGTGGCGGGAAAGCTTAGCTTGCGCCAAACCACAGCGCTGATGCAGCAACTGGGGCTATATGTGGGGGTGGACACCGGGCCCACCCATTTGGCCGGGGCGATCGGCGTACCGATGGTCGCGCTATACCATTGTTATTCCCCGGGGCGGATATTGGCGCCGCTCGATCGGGACAAGTTGCAGGTAGTCGAACATCCGGCCCTGGATGCCGGCGGCACGATCCAGTCGGAAATGGCGGAGATTTCAGTTGAACGTGTTTGGCTTGCCGTTCAAGCGCTGTTGAAAACCCCCTAGCCGCGTTCACATCGAAGCACCATCCCATTGGTATCCTCAAATCTGAAAATCGCCCTGGTGATTACCAACCTCAGGGGCGGCGGCGCTGAGAAAGCCTTTCTTAAGCTCGCTGCGCTGATGCGGCGCAGAGGGCATGATGTGCACTTGTTCCTGTTGGAAAATATCCTCGAGCATATTCCCGCTGCCGCTATCAAAGTGCATGCGCTGACCGCCCCCGGTCGCGCGCTGGGCAAGGGCTTCCTCGGCAAGCGCCTGGCCGCAGCCCGGCTGCGGCGGCAGTTCCGGCAGCAGGCGCATGCGCGCCCGTTCGACTTCACGCTGGTCACCCTGCCTTTCGCCGATGAAGTCGCGCATCTCGCCGGATTGCCACGGGTGTGGCACCGCATCGCCAATACGCTCTCGGTGGAAATCGAAAACCTGAGGCATAGCAGCCCGTCCAAGGCTGCCCGTCGTCTGGCGCGCTACCGCCGGATTTACATGGGCAAGAATCTGATCGCGGTGTCCGCGGGTGTCGCGGACGATTTGCAGCGGGAACTGGGCTTGACCGATGCCAATATCGTGCGCTTGTACAACCCGTTTGATCTGGATGAAATCCGCCGCCTTGCGGCGGAAACCCCTGCCGGTCTGCCGCGAGAGCGCTATATCGTGCACGTCGGCCGTTTTGCGCCGCAGAAGAGGCACGATCTGTTGTTCGATGCGTGGAGGATCGCAGCGCCGCCGCACAAGCTTGTTCTTCTCACTCCTCCAAGCCCCGCGCTCGATGCCTTGATCGCCGCTGCCGGTCTTGCCGGCGACGTTATCGTCGCGGGCTTTCAGCAAAATCCCTACCCGTGGATCCGCGCTGCCGACGCGCTGGTGCTTTGCTCGGACCACGAGGGGCTGCCGAATGTCCTGATCGAGGCGCTGATCTGCGGCACGCAGATCGTCAGCACCGATTGCCCCTCCGGGCCACGCGAAATCATGGCCGGGGCGTTGGCGCGCTTCCTCGTGCCTGTCGGCGATGCACCAGCGCTTGCGGCGGCCCTGCGCGCAGCGGTCGGCAATCCAATTTCCTTGGCCGATGTAGATCTGGCGCGGTTTTCCGACGACACGGTGGCGCAAGGCTACGAGGGCTTGCCGGCCCGCTGGCGCGAACCCGGGTAAACTCGGGCGATGTGCGGCATTCTTGCCCTAGTTGATACGCCCTGGGAGGCCGCTGCTGCGGCATCGCTGGCGACCCTGCACAGCCGCGGCCCGGACGCGCAGGACATCGTGCATCTGCCCGGCGCGGTGTTGGGTCACGCCCGTCTCGCCGTCATCGACCTGGTCGGCGGCAAGCAGCCCATGCATACGCCGGACGGGCGCTACACGATCGTCTTCAATGGCGAGATCTACAATTTCCGGGTTTTGCGCGACGCGTTGACGGCGCGCGGCCATGTGTTCGCGACGCTTTCGGACACCGAGGTGATCCTGCGCGGATTCGTGGAGTGGCGCGAGGGCGTGGTCGAGCGGCTGGAGGGCATGTTCGCGTTCGCCATATGGGACCAGAGCAGCCGCAGCATATTCGCGGCGCGCGACCGGGTCGGCATCAAGCCCCTGTTCTATTCCACGCACCAGGGGTTCGCCCTGGCATCCACGCTTGCACCGTTCTTCCGGCTCGACGGTTTTCCGCGCCGGCTCGACTACGAGGCCTTGCGCGATTTTCTCGCGTTCCAGGCCGTCCTGGCTCCGGCTTCATTTATCAAACATGTGCGTCAGCTGCCGCCGGCCTCGTGGCTCACTTACCACGCGCCTTCGCGGCAACTGGCGATCAAGCGTTACTGGACGATTCCGTCGGCGTCGGAAGCGCATCCGCCCGGGCCGGATGAACTTGCGCAAGAG
>DAIDTN010000197.1 GCA_027457185.1 Burkholderiales bacterium
GAAGGTGGTGCGGAAACCGCGGCCGACGCTGCCGCCGATCGAGGCCGCTCTGATCGTGAAGTCGAGCGCCTGCGGACTAACGATGGTGACGCTGACAGGGCCAGAGGCGGCGCTGTTGGCGGACATATTGACGGCAGACACGGGAAGCGCCGCGTTCGGGCAATAGAAACCGCTGAAACCGCTGGATGCCGAACACTGGGGGATGGTCGAATCGGAAAAAAACAATGCATTAGACCCGCTGTCCAGAAAGCTCGCGTTCAGCGGGACGTTGTTGTAGGTGGTGGTGATATTGCCGCTGCTGGCTGCCGCATAGACCGTGGCGGAGCCGATGTTGTTGTTGGCCTCGGTGTCGATGCCGAAGATGAGCGCGCCCGTGAGCGTGGTTGCGCCGCCTGCGGGAACTGAGGGCATTACCAAGGCAATGCCATTGTTGTGGGCAACGCCGTTGCTGTCGGTGGCGAATGCGGCCACCGGGTTCGATACCTGGCTGGCAAGCGGCATTGCCGTGCCGCTGCAGTTGGTTGAAGTGCATTCATAATAGTATCCATTGCTGGCCAGTGTCGCACAGGGCGCGCCGCAATCCCGGTTGAGCGGGCCGACACCGAGTATGCCGTTAGCGCCGAGTGCCGCCACCGAGTTCAGGGCGCCGCCGCAAGCGGACGGGGCGCTCGCGAAGTTGGCGTCTGCGGCCAGCTGCACCGGCACGGACGGCGCTGTTTCTCCCGCAATTTTCACGTCCGCCAGCCGCACCGAACCCCAGAGAACGAAGCTGACGAACTGGGCGCATTCGCCCACCGGATTGCCGCCGGGGCCGATGAGGGCAGGCAGTGCCAGCGAGGCGTCGAGCACGCCCGGGGCGATGATGCGCAGGCCGTAGGAGCCGGTGTCGACCAGCACATGATCGATGGTCTGGCAGGTCGAGGTGCCGGGGGCGCACAAGGTCACGCTCACGAACGGCACGTTGATGACGCCGTTGACGCCGGCGGGCCCGCTGTCGACGACCACGGGCGCCACGTTGCCGGTGAGGTCCGTTACGCCGAGCGCCACCGAACCGCGCGCACTGCCGCCCGCGCCGGTGCAATTCAGGCTATAGGTGTAGGTGCCCGCGATGGCCTGGGTGATGGCGAGGCTTCCGCTCGTGGCCTGATTGCCGGCCCAGGCGCCTGAGGCGGTGCAGGATGTTGCGTTGGTCGTGGACCACGCGAGCGTGGACGCTTGTCCCGCCGGCACGCTCGCAGGTGCAAAAGACAGGCTGACGGTCGGTACCGGTGCCGCGGCCGCAACGACGACGGATGCGCTGCCTGCGACACCGTTGCAGGTAAGCGTATAGGTGAACGTCCCCGCGGCTGACGGCGTGACGATCCGCGTACCGGAAACAGCGACCGTTCCGCTCCAGGCGCCGCTGGCCTGGCATGCAGTGGCGTTCGAACTCGACCAGGTCAGGGTCGTCGACTGACCGATGGAAAGCGCCGTCGGGCTGGCGCCTATGCTGACGATGACCGGACTGCTCGCGGCGAAAGTCGCCGGATTGTTCGCCGAGGAGGCGCTTGCTGCGGGCGCTGAAGTCCCGCCTCCGCCGCCGCCGCAAGAGACGAGCAGAAGACATGCGGCAACTGCGGCAAGCTGCAGGAAATCACGCGCGCGCGGGTAATGGAATCGGGCGTTCATGTGCGGCGGTTTGCGCGCATCAACGCACCTCAGCAGCGCTAAAGCCGGCCGGAAATTGGGCCGGGATCCAGGCGCTGCCTTCGAAGGCGCGCATATGGCCGCCCGAGTGGATGACGACCCCGGGACGGCTAATCCTTATATGCGAGCGGCCCGCCCTGGGCTTGCTCGCCGATTCGGCTGCCATAGTGTCAAAGTATTGTCCCAGCAATGCTTTCAGGTCCGGCAGTATTGGCCCATTCCAGGCAAGAGCGACCACGACCCCGCCGTCTGAGATATATTCACGTACATGCGTGCCCGTAGCCAGCGTCGTTTCGCGTATGGTGTAATTCGGCATTGCCGAGGACACGCTAGACACCACCGTCGCACCTTCGGCATTGAACTGCTCCGGGAGCCCGCCCAGCGCGGCGTGGCTGACTCCCGCATAAACCAGCAACAGGACCGAAACAAAGGGTACGGCGGCAAATTGGTGCATGAATTCCTCCATCGATGACCATGCTTCGATAATTATGAAGCGGCCTCTAAGCAATAGCCGAATCTAGATTAATTTCCCGGCGGAAGTTGTAAGGAATTGTTGCGACAGCGCGGGTATGGTCCGGTACGCCGCGGGGCCGGCGGTCGAGGGCTAGACGGACGCCGCAGCGCCGCCCGCCGGAACCGACAGGCTGTGCAAGCGGTATCGATCAGCCGGATTTGTCGCCCTCGCACCTATCCCCACCGTCCGGTCGCGCGTCCGGCTGCAGTGACATGGCAAACAGATAAATCCCCAGCGATAGCAGAATGCTGATCCAGGCCACTGTCCGGGCGAGCGCTTTGCCACTCCACAATTGCGCGAACCAGCGATCGAACTCATCGAAAACCAGGGCCGCTTTGCCGCCAAAGCGTTCCACTTCGCGCTGGTAGTTCTTCGAATCGCTCGCGGCAACCGGATACACCGTGCCGTTCACTACCACGTAACCGACGGAGTCGTCCGGAACGTCCGTGGCGAACCGGTAAATCAGCATTGCGCCACACACACCTGCCACCAGTATGACCAGGCAAACGAGGTGCAGGCGTCGTTTCAGTTCGGCATTGCTCATTTGCGTACTATGCCTCAAGTTGCTGTCGCGGTGGACGGCATCTCCAGCAGGCCGCAGATGCGGTACCCTTTACCTTTCGAACCATGACGCCGCGCGCCGGCCCTGCTCTGCTCAAGATGGAAAAAGTGCGCGTGTCCAAGCTGATGTCGCAACAAGGACTGTGCTCGCGCCGCGAAGCCGACAGCTACATCGAGCGCGGCTGGGTGTTCGTGAACGGCGAGCGGGTCACCGAGCTCGGCACGCGCATCGATCCGGCCAGCAAGATCACTTTGAACAAGGCGGCGCAGGCAAGCCAGCTCGCGCGCGTCACCATATTGCTGCATAAGCCGGTCGGCTACGTGTCGGCGCAGGCCGAACCGGGCTACAAGCCGGCGGTGGCGCTGATCAATGCCGAATCGCGCTTTAGCGGCGACCGCTCGCGCGAGCGATTCAGCACCATGCACTTGAGGGGCCTGGCCCCCGCCGGGCGGCTGGATATCGACTCGCAGGGCTTGCTCGTGCTCACCCAGGACGGGCGCATCGCCAAGCAGCTGATCGGCGAAAACTCGGCGATCGAGAAGGAATATCTGGTGCGCGTCAAGGGCAGCCTGTCGAAGGCGGGCATGGCGCTGCTGCATCATGGACTGTCGCTCGACGGGGAGCCGCTGCGTCCGGCGCAGGTGGTTTGGCAGAATCAGGATCAGCTGCGCTTCGTCCTGCGCCAGGGCAAGAAGCGCCAGATCCGGCGCATGTGCGAGTTGGTCGGCCTGGAAGTGGTGGGCCTCAAGCGCATCCGTATCGGCAAGGTGATGCTGGGCGATCTTCCGCCCGGTCAGTGGCGCTATCTGCGGGCAGACGAAACGTTTTAGGCTCGCGCTGCTGTTGCCGGGCAGCTCAGCCGCGTGCCTTGATTGCCTGTGCGCGGTCGCACAACTCCTGCAGGTAGCGGTCCTCGATGCCGTGCGCGCGCAGGGCTTGCGCGGTGCGCACCAGGTAATCTATTCCCGGCCCCATGCGGCCATGGCAGGTCATCAGCCGCTCGATGACGGTTTCCGGCGGCAAGCGGCCGGCATAGGCGGCGCCCGCGCGGTTGATGGTGAAGGTGATGGCGCGGAACGCGGTATCGCCGTCGCTGACCCGTACCCAGCGCGGCATATAGGCGCCTGTCATCATTTCGCGCCGCCAGATGAGGCGCAATTCGTTTTCGACGTGATCCGGGGCGATGCGGTAAGCGACGCCGCGGCAGCGCCCGCCGCGGTCCAGGCCCAGCACCAGACCTGGACGATCCGGTGTGCCGCGGTTGATGCGCGACCACAGGCAGAAGCTGCGGTGATAGCCGTGCGTCGTGACGACGCGCTTTTCCTCGAAAGGGAACAGAGGATTCCACACCAGCGAACCGTAGCCGAACACCCAGCAGTCCTCGCTGATTTCGCGCGCCTGCATGATCTGCCACAGCGATTCTTCGAGTTCGGCGTCGCTGAGCAGATGCGGGCCGAGCGGCGTCAGCGCCAGTTCCTGGCGGATGCGATTGCGTTCGAGGTCCGCGCGGGTAAGGCTCATGCCGCTTTGGCGGTCCTTTCCACCGGGGCGTTGAATTTCGCCAGCAGTTCGGCGCGTTGCTTTTGCGCCAGCTTGAGATGACGCATTTTTACGTGGCCATAGCCGCGGATCATCTCGGGGACGCTGGCAATCTCGAGCGCAAGCGCGTGGTTCGCGGGCGTAAGCTTGCCCAGCAGCTCGTCCAAGGTAGCGGCGTATTCGACAATCAGCGCCCGCTCGGTGCGGCGTTCCTCGGTACGACCGAAAATGTCGAGCGCCGTGCCGCGCAGTCCTTTGAGCTTCGCCAGCAGCCGGAATCCGTGCGTCATCCAGGGGCCGAAGGTGGATTTCTTCGCTTCGCCGGTCGCCGGATCGGGTTTGTTCAACATGGGCGGGGCAAGATGGAACACCACCTTGTAGTCGCCTTCGAACATGCCTTCGATCTTCTGCGTGAACGCGGGGTCCGAGTGCAGCCGGGCGACCTCGTACTCGTCCTTGTAGGCCATGAGCTTGGCGTAGTAGCGCGCCACCGCTTCGCTGAGCTTGGTGCCGCTGGCTTTCTCGGTCTCGACCCGCCGCACTTTCTCGACCAACTCACGGTAGCGCGCCGCATAGGCCGCGTCCTGGTAGGCGGTCAGGAATTCGACACGGTTTTCCACCAGTTCGTCGAGATTTCGCGACAGATGCTGGCTGATGGGAATGATCTCGGCCGGCGTGGCGATCTTTTCCACGCGCGCGAGGTCCACTGCGGCGCGCCGGCCCCAGACGAAACTCTTCAGGTTGAATTCGACCGAGACGCCGTTCAGTTCGATCGCTTTCTCCACCGCGGCGCTGGAAACCGGCACCCAGCCTTTTTGCAGCGCATAGCCGAGCATGAACATATTGGTGGCGATGGAATCGCCCATCAGGCTGGTCGAAACGCTTCCGGCAGCAATGAAGTCCACGTTGTTCTTGCCGCAGGCTTCGGCGATGTCGTGCAGCAGACTGCTGCCCGGAAGCTGCCAGTTCGGGTTGCGCACGAAATCCGCGGTCGGCGCGGTGATCAACGCCACCACCGCGCGCGTCCTGGGCTCGCTCATTTTGGCCAGCGCATCCGGGCTGGCCGCGCCCACCAGGTCGCAGCCGATCACCAGGCTTGCATCGCCGGTGCCGATGCGCGCCGCGTGCAGGTCTTCGGGATTGTTCGCGATGCGTACGTGGGACATCACCGGACCGCCCTTCTGCGCCAGCCCCGACATGTCGAGCACGGTCACGCCCTTGCCCTCGACGTGCGCGGCCATGGCCAGAATCTGGCCGATGGTGACGACACCGGTGCCGCCGATGCCGGTCACCAGCACGCCGTAAGCCTGGTCTATGGCCGCCGGCGCCGGTTCCGGCAGCGCCGGAAAATCGTCGGCTGACTTCGCCGCGCCCGCCTTGCCCTTCTTCAGCTTGCCACCTTCCACCGTGACGAAGCTCGGGCAAAAGCCCTTGACGCAGGAATAGTCCTTGTTGCAGGTGGACTGGTTGATGGTGCGTTTGCGGCCGTATTCGGTCTCCAGCGGCTCCACCGACAGGCAGTTGGACTTGTCGCTGCAGTCGCCGCAGCCTTCGCACACCATCTCGTTGATGACGACGCGCTTGGCCGGATCGGGAAATGCGCCGCGCTTGCGCCGGCGGCGCTTTTCCGAGGCGCAGGTCTGGTCGTAGATGATCGCCGATACGCCGGGCAGCTGGCGCAGTTCGCGCTGCACGGCGTCGAGTTCGTCGCGATGGCGCACGGTCACGCCCGGCGCCCAGTTGACGCCCGCGGGATATTTCTCCGGCTCGTCGGTGACGATGACGATTGGGTTCACGCCTTCGGCGGCGATCTGGCGCGAGATCGACGCCGGATCGATCGGGCCAGCGTGTTTCTGACCGCCAGTCATCGCCACCGCGTCGTTGAACAGGATCTTGTAGGTCATGCTGACCTTGGCGGCGCAGGCGGCGCGGATTGCCATCAACCCGGAGTGGTAATAGGTGCCGTCGCCGAGGTTGGCGAAAATATGCTTTGTATTCGAGAACGGCGCCTGGCCGATCCAGGGCGCGCCTTCGCCGCCCATGTGGGTGAAGGTCGAGGTGTTGCGGTCCATCCACACCGCCATGAAGTGGCAGCCTATGCCGGCGGTGGCGCGGCTGCCTTCGGGCACGCGCGTCGATGTATTGTGCGGACAGCCGGAGCAGAAGTAGGGCTGGCGCAGCGTCACGATCTGCGGTTTCGCCAGCGCCTTCTCCTTGAATTCGAGGAAGGCGAGGCGCTCGCGATAGCGTCCGCCCATGTGCTGGTCCATGCCGAGCTTTGCCAGACGGCCTGCGATCGCCTTGGCGATCATCGCCGGCGAAAGCTCGTAGCTCGCTGGCAGCAGCCAGGTGCCGGCGGGCTGGCCCGCGGCATGGCTCCATTCGCCGTTGTCGTCGAATTTGCCCACCACGCGCGGCGGGCGGCTGTCCGCGCGCCAGTCGTACAATTCTTCCTTGATCTGGTATTCGATCAGCTGGCGCTTCTCTTCCACCACCAGGATTTCTTCCAGGCCCCGAGCGAATTTGCGCGCGCCCTGGGGCTCCAGCGGCCAGCTCATGGCTACCTTGTACACGCGTATGCCGATATCGCGCGCGACATTCTCGTCTATGCCCAGGTCGGCCAGCGCCTGCATGGTGTCGCCATAGGACTTGCCTGTCGTGACGATACCCAGGCGCGCTTGGGGGGAATCCCAAATGATGCGATCGAGGTTGTTGGCGCGCACATAGGCGAGCGCCGCATACACCTTGTAGTCGAGCAGGCGCGCTTCCTGTTCCAAAATGCCGTCGGGCCAGCGTATGCCGAGGCCGCCCGGCGGCAGGACGAAGTCCGTCGGGATCTTCACCTGCACCCGATGCGGGTCGACATACACCGATGCGCCCGACTCGACTACGTCGGTGACGCATTTGAATCCGACCCAGAGACTGGCGTAGCGCGACATGGCGAAGCCGTGCAGGCCGTAGTCCAGATACTCCTGCACGTTCGCCGGGTTCAGCACCGGGATGCAACACGCTTTGAGTATGTGTTCGCTCTGGTGCGCCAGCGTCGAGGACTTGGCCGCGTGATCGTCGCCGGCGAGTACCAGCACGCCGCCGTATCTGGAGGTGCCGGCCGCATTGCCGTGCTTGAATACGTCGCCGCAGCGGTCCACGCCCGGACCTTTGCCGTACCAGATGGAGAACACGCCGTCGTACTTGGCGTCGTTGAACAGATTGAGCTGCTGCGTGCCCCAGATCGAGGTCGCGGCCATGTCTTCGTTCACGCCTGGATGAAACTTGATGTGATGGGCTTCGAGGTATTTCTTCGCGCCGTGCATCCCCTGGTCTATGCCGCCCAAGGGCGAGCCGCGATAACCGGAGATGAAACCTGCGGTGTTGAGGCCGGCGGCGAGATCGCGCTGGCGCTGCAGCATGGGCAGGCGCACCAAGGCCTGAGTGCCGGTGAGGAAGACACGGCCGGAATCCAGCGTGTACTTGTCGTCCAGCGTGACTTCGTGGAATTTGGCTGGGGCGTTCATTGGTGATCTCCTTGCCGATGAACCGATCGCCGCAGGATGCGGGCGACGCATTTTTTGACAGCTAGTATATGCCGCGGGTACGGAAATATCTTGCCTTTTTATGCTTCGATATAGCAGGATTACGGGCCTCGCGGGCCGTTAATCCATTCAAGGTCTCTGGCGCATAAATTCCAATATGAACACGTCCCAGGTCATCATCGATTACCTTGCCGCCGCCGGCATCCGCCACATTTTCGGCTATCCGGGCGACCCTTCGGTCGAGTTTCTGGAGGCGGCACGCCGCGAAGGCATGAGCTTTGTCCTCGGCTCGCGCGAGGGCACTGCCGGCCTGATGGCCGAGGCCTACGGCCAGCTTACGGGCCGTCCCGGTGTTTGCCTGTCGACGCTGGGTCCGGGCTCGACGAATCTCGTCAATGCCGTCGCGAATGCGTATCTCGACCGGGTGCCGATGCTGGCGATCTCGGGCCAGATCGAGCGCAAACGCGAGCCGTATTTCACGCATCAAGTGGTCGATCATAATCGCCTGTTCGCACCGATCAGCAAATGGACGACGGCGGTGCAGCCGAACACCGTCGCCACCATTATGCGCAAGGCGCTGCGCATCGCGACCGCCGAGCGCCCCGGGCCGGTGCATCTCACCACCGCGGCCGATGTGGTCGGGGCGGAAGCGAGCGACAGCGAAGTCAGGCTGCCGCCCATGCGCGCGACGCGCACGCCGCAGATCTTTTCCGCCGGCGCTGCGCCAGCCGACCCGGTCAAGCAACTCAAGTCTGCGCGCCGGTCGGTGATCCTCGCGGGCATTTCGGCAGTGTGGAGCGGCGCGACGGCGTCGCTTGTGCGCCTGGCCGAAACGCTAGGCGCGCCGGTGGTCGTGGCGCCGATGGCCAAGGGCGTGATGCCCGAGGACCATCCGTTCTATGCGGGCACACTCGACATGGCGTGCAACGCCTTCATTTGGAATTTCCTCAAGGGCGCGGACCTCCTGCTGGCGGTCGGCTTCGATGCGGTCGAACTGATCAAACCCTGGCCGCTGACCATGCCGACCATCCATATCGACACCGTGCCGAACACCGACCAGATCTACCAGGCCGCCACGGAAATCGTCGGCGACATTCCGGGCATACTCGAGGCGATTGTCGCGGCGACCGGCAGCCTCGATCGCTGGAGCGTAGCCGAGGTCGCCGCGCACCGGAAAAAGTTGCGTGAACTCTATTATGCCGGCCGGGTTAGCGCGCGTCTGAACCCGACCGATGTGGTGGACGCGGTGCGTACCCTGATGCCGCGAGACACCATCGTTTCGACCGATGTCGGATCGCACAAGCTGCTGGTCGGCCAGGGGTGGGCGACCTACGCGCCACGCGGGCTGTTGATGACCAACGGTCTGTCTTCGATGGGATTTTCCCTGCCTGCGGCCATCGCCGCCAAGCTCGTGCATCCGGACAAGCAGGTCGTCTGCTTTATCGGTGACGGTGGCTTGGCGATGGTTCAGGGTGAGCTGCGCGTCGCGGCCAGTCTGAACATCGACCCCATTGTCGTCGTATTCTGCGATAACAGCCTGAACCGGATCGAGCTGAAGCAAATGGCGCGCCAATATCCCAACTGGGGCACGGTGATCGAACCGACCGACATAAGCATGCTGGCCCGCGCCATGGGTTGCGATGGTGTCGATGTCGACAGCGTCAAGGCGCTCGAAGCCGCGCTCGCCGGCCCCCGCGCCAAGGACCGGCCGCTGGTCATAGGCGCGAGGATCGATCCGGCCCAGTATGTGGCGCAATTCTGACCGTCACTTTTTCTAGACCCTGAATTATCAATTTTTACGACCGAAACAATGACACCGAAAGATAAGGTCCCGCTCGATCTTCATATTGCCCTCGTCGGTTATGGCGAGGTGGGGAAGATATTCGCCGCGGAGCTGATTGCGCTCGGTGCGAAGATTTCTTTTTTCGACATCCTGCTTGCGGACGCCGATGCCGCTGCGGCGATGCGTGCGCACGCCGCGTCGCTGGGTGCGAGGCCCTGCACCAGTCTCGCCGCGGCGCTGGCCGGTGCACAGGTGGCGATCTCCGCGGTCACTGCCTCCTCCACGTTCGCGGTGGCCGACGAGGCAGCCCGGTATATCCGGCCGGGACAGTTCTTCGTCGATCTCAATTCGGCTTCGCCCACCACCAAGCAGAAAAGCGCGCGCCTGATCGACGCCGCGGGCGGAAATTACGTCGAGGCGGCAGTGATGGGCTCGGTGCCGCCTTACGGGCTCAAGGTGCCGATTATCCTCGGCGGCAGCAAGCGCGATGAACTGGCGCGCCTGCTGGCGCCGGCCGAGATGCGCATGGAAAGTGGCGTTGCAGCGATCGGCGTCGCCTCCGCAGTCAAAATGTGCCGCAGCATCATGATCAAAGGCCTGGAAGCGCTGACCGTCGAATGCCTGTTTACCGCCCGCCGCTACGGCGTCGAGGACCAGGTGCTGGCGTCGCTGGCTGAAACCTATCCCGGCATGGACTGGCAGAAGGAGGCGGACTATCTGGTTTCGCGCGTAGTGCAGCACGGTCGCCGCCGTGCGGCGGAGATGCGCGAAGTCGCGCGCACGGTGGAGGAGGTCGGGATGCAAGCGCTGCTGGCCGCCCCCACGGCTCAGCGCCAGGATTGGATGGCCGACTTGGTGAGCGCGGGTACGGTATCGAAATCGGAAAAAAGCTGGCGCAAGGTTGCCGACGCAATCAAGGCCAAAGGTTGAGTGTGCTTGCCGGAAACTGCAAGTCGCTTGTTCGGCTTCAAAGCGCGTCGACAGTGTGAGCAATTACTGACGAAAATGCCATGGCCGCGTGCGGACAGATCGGTGCAGCTAGGCGGTGAGCCAGCGGCGCAAAGCCGCGTTCACTTCGGCCGGTTTCTCCAACGTGGAGAGATGGCCGCAGTTGTCGATTACTTCGAGGTGCGCGTCACTGATGCCGGCGGCCATTTCCTCATGCCGGGCCAGCGGCGTGAGCCCGTCCTGCCGGCCGCAAAGCACCAGCGTTGGACAGGCGATGGTCGCAAGCAAGCCGAGGCTGTCGGTCCGGCTCATGATGGCGTGCTCCTGGCGAATGAAAGCGTCCATGCCGATGTTTCTGGCCATGGACTTGATGGTGTCGGCGAGCGGTCGTTCCCGCTGTCGCGATGGGTGGGTGAGCAAAGGCAGAAGCGTCTCGGTCACGCGGGCGAAGTGGCCGCGCCGGGCCAGTGCGATGAAATCCATGCGTCGCTGCGTCTGCTCCGGCAGGTCGGCGCTCGCCACAGTATCGAGCAGGGCAAGCCTGGCGACGCGCTGCGGCGCCTGGCGCATGATCTCGAGCGCAATATAGCCGCCCATCGACAGGCCGGCGAGAGCGAAGTTGGCAAACGGCACGTCGGCGAGCACATCGCGCGCCACGCCGGCCATGGTGTCGGAGCGCGTGTGGTCGGCGATCCAGATATCCGCGATGTCGGCCAGGTCCTCGACCTGGGGCTGCCAAAGCTGCACATCGCATAGCAGGCCGGGGACCAGCACAAGAGGAGATTTCGTCATAAGCAGCGCCTCAATATCGGCTTTCCGGAAAAGGACTTGGGGCCACATTCCGGCGCCTGCGCCGCGTCAGCACCCGGCGCTGAGCGCGCTTCTGGCGCCATGGCTAGCCCGGGCATCGGGAAATGCCGTAAAGGAGACCCGGTAGCAGGGGAGAATGCTAGCATCAACCGTGCGCCGGCGGGCAGCGTACACTGCAGCGTATCGCCAAACTGGATACGTTCGGTCGTCCGCGGCGTGCCCGGCAATGGTAGCGAAGCCTTGTTTGACTGAAGGTTGGAAAACGAGCATAATCGCCCGTTTCGTTCGGAGGGGTGCCCGAGTGGTTAAAGGGGGCAGACTGTAAATCTGTTGGCCTTGCGCCTACGTTGGTTCGAATCCAACCTCCTCCACCAAGCTTTTCTTGCGGCGCGGGTTGGCCGTATGCACTGGGTGGCGAAAGGGTTCTGTCGTGAAACGCGGGTGTAGCTCAATGGTAGAGCAGAAGCCTTCCAAGCTTACGACGAGGGTTCGAGTCCCTTCACCCGCTCCAGCGGTTTGGTCCCGGGAAAAACGATTTTGAGTCAGCGACCTCGAATCGGGTTACGCCGTTGTAGCTCAGTGGTAGAGCACTCCCTTGGTAAGGG
>DAIDTN010000198.1 GCA_027457185.1 Burkholderiales bacterium
GGTAGACGCCGGCCTGGAAACCATCGTGCTGGAGCGCAAGGAGTTGCCGCGCCACAAAATCTGCAGCGGCATCCTGTCGCCGCGCGGCCACCGGTTCCTGCTGGAGAACTTCGGCCCGCTGCCGCGCGAAGCACTGCACGAGCCGACCTCCTGCCGCGGCGTGACCTTCCATTTCCCCAGCATGGTGTCGATGCCGATGGATTTCTTCGGCGGCCCGACGCCGCATCTGCACCGCAGGTATTCCGATTACTGGGCGATCAAGTCGAGCGGCGCCGAAATCCGCGACCGCACTTCCTTCGCCGGGCTCGAGGACCACGGCGATCACGTCATCGTCCATGCACGCAAACAAGGCGAGCCGGTCGAATACCGCGCGCGCCAGGTGATCGGCGCCGACGGCCCGAGTTCTCTCGTGATCCGTTCCATCTACCCGAATTACCCGCAGACGATTCCCTGGTTTTTCGTCGGGCAGAAATTCCACGACATCATCGATTGCCCGCTCGATCCGGATTATTTTCATTTCTGGTTTCATCCCGGACTGGGGCACTACACCTGGAGCCACGCCCGCGACGGGCGCCAGATCGTCGGCGTCGGCTTCAAGCGCGGCGACAATTTCGCCAAGAAACACGAGAACGTGGTGAACTACCTCGCGGACAAGCATGGCGTGCGCCTGCAGCCGCACACCGAGGACGAAGGCTGCGGCGAGAACTTCGGCCCGTCGCTGATCAACCGCTACGTGTTCGGCAAGGGCAATGTGCTGATCACCGGCCAGGCTGCGGGTTTCCTCAACATGATAGGCGAGGGCATGAGCTGCGCACTGCACTCGGGCGCAATCAGCGGCGAGGCGGTGGTGGAAGCGCGCGTGCGCAACCGCCCGGTGCAGGACATGTACCGCCGGATGATCGCCTCGGAAGTGCGGCGCACGTCGGACCAGTGGAACCCGCTCAAGATCGCGTTCGAGCGTCCGCACGAAGCCGACTTCCCGGCAGCGCTGATGGCCCTCCCCTGGCGCGACCGCGCCAGGGTATTGCGCGACCTGTGGCGCTTCATCGTGCTGTACAAGGAATTCAAGTGGGGCCGGCAGATGTTCAGCGCCGCCATGCAGCGGCCGCTGATCGGCGGCTATTCGATGCGCCGCTGGTTGTAGGCGCCCGCTGCCGCAGGGCGGACGAGCCCCGCCGCGGCGCGCCGCGGATCCGCGGCAGCCGCTTTTTTCTGGGCAAGGCCGGGGGAATGCGCTAGACTGCGCGCGGCCGCCGCGCAGCACGCACCGCGCGGCGCCCAAACCGCCGCAGTCGCCACCGGCCCAATTCATGAAATACGCACGCGCTCTCCGCCCGCCTGTCGTCCCGGCGCCAGCCGTACCGCTGCTGAAGCGGCTCGGGCCGGGCCTGGTTACCGGAGCGGCCGACGACGATCCCAGCGGCATAGCTACCTATTCGCAGGCTGGCGCGCAGTTCGGCTACGGCATGCTCTGGTCTATCCTGTTCACGCTGCCGCTGATGATCGGCATCCAGATCGTGAGCGCGCGCATCGGCCTGGTCACCGGCCACGGCCTCGCGGCCAACATTCGCGAACACTACCCGGCCTGGCTGCTGCGCGGCGTGGTCGGCCTGCTGCTGGCGGCCAACACCATCAACATCGCCGTCGACCTGGGCGCGATGGCGGCGGCGCTGCGCCTGCTCATCGGCGGACCGTCGCAACTGGCCATCGTCGCTTTCGCCATGATATCGCTGGGACTGCAGATCTTCATTCCATTCCCGCGCTACGCGCCGATTCTGAAGTGGCTGACCCTGACGCTGTTCGCCTACGTCGCCACCGCGTTCGTGGTGCATGTGCCCTGGGACAAAGTATTGTGGCAAACCCTGATTCCGCCGGTGGAACTCAACGCCGACTACCTGCTCACCCTGGTCGCGGTGTTCGGCACCACCATCAGTCCGTATCTGTTTTTCTGGCAAGCCTCGCAGGAGGTGGAGGAGCAGCGCGCAGGGCCGGGAGAGGAGCCCTTGCGCGAGGCGCCGACGCAAGCCCGGGCGCACCTGAACCGCATCAAGCTCGACACCTACGTCGGCATGATCTTCTCGAACACCGTCGCGTTTTTCATCATGCTGACGGCGGCGGCGACGCTCAATGTGCACGGCATCACCGACATCCAGAGCTCGGCGCAGGCCGCCGAAGCGCTGCGCCCGATCGCAGGCGAGTTCGCCTTCGCGCTGTTCGCCTCGGGCATCATAGGCACGGGCATGCTGGCGGTGCCTATCCTCGCCGGATCGGCGGCCTATGCCGTGGCCGAATCATTCCGCTGGCCCATAGGACTGGGACTGCGCCTGGCCGAAGCGCGCGGCTTTTACGCCATCCTGACCGTGGCCACCCTGGTCGGGGTAGGACTGAATTTCACCAGCATTCCGCCGGTCAGGGCGCTGATCTGGAGCGCGGTGATCAACGGCGTGATCTCGGTGCCGATCATGGTGGTGATGATGCTGATGGCGGCGCGGCCGGAAATCATGGGGCGTTTCACCATCAGGCGCCAGCTCAAGATCCTCGGCTGGCTCGCCACCCTGATCATGGCGCTCGCAGTCGCGGCGATGTTCTTGGCGCTGGGTCGCTCGCTGTTCTGATCTCGAATCGGGACGGTGCGCAGCCGAAGCACGCACTTCATCTGGCTAATGGTTCGGCCGCTGCGGCGCCGCTCACGCGCAGAAAATACGCCGTTACGAGGCTGCTCGCCAACACCAGGCTCGCGATCGCCGCCAGCCAGAAGCCCGGCGCGCCCATAGGGGTAGAGAGACCCAGCCAGGCAAGGTCGACGCGGGTCAAGCCGATCAGATAGCCGCCGCCTAGACCGACCCCCCACAGGGCGACGGCGTAAATGAGCATCGGCACTACGGCGCGCCTGTAGCCGCGCAGCACGTTGACGCTCACTGCCTGCACCGCGTCGAACAAATGATACACGGCGACGAAAGCGATCAACCCGGCGGCGACGCGGCGCAGCGCAGCGGCGCCGGTATACAGGCTGGCGATCCCGTTGGCGAACCAGTAGAGACAGGCGCTCATGACCGCGGCACAGCCGAGCGCGAGCGCCAGGCCGGTGAGGCCGGCGGCGCGCGCACGCGCATGCTGGCGCGCGCCCAGCGACTGCCCGACCACCACGCTCGCGGCGTTGCCAAGCGCGAGCGGAAGCATGTAGGCGAGCGCGGCGAGGTTGGCGGCGATCTGGTGCGCGGCCGAATACAGGGCGCCCAGCCGCGCGATGAACAGCGCCATGAAAGTGAAACCGGTCACGTCGACGAGAAAGGTCAAACCGATCGGCAGCCCCAGGGACAGGATGCGGCCCAGCGCTTTCGCGTCCGGCCAGGACCAGCGCGCAAAAACCTGGTACGGCCGGTAGGCGGGTTCGAACCAGCACCAGGCCCAGGCGAGCACGCACAGGATCCAGGAGACGAGCGCGGTCGCCACCGCACAGCCGGTGCTGCCCAGTTCGGGCGCGCCCAGGTTGCCGTACATGAACACCCAGTTGAGCGGCACCTTGAGCGCGAGGCCGGCGAGCGTCAGCGCCATCACCGTGCGCGGGCGCGAGATCGCCGTGGAAAAGCTGTAGAACACGCGGAACAGCAGCGATGCCGGCACCGACCAGGCGAGCGCGTGCAAATAGGCGCGCACCTTGGCTTCCAGCGCGGGTGCCAGCCTGGCCAGCGCAAGAAAAGGCTCGGGATAGGCGAATAGCGCGAGCGAGATCAGCGTCAGCGCGGCAGCCAGCCAGGCGCTTTGGCGCAATTCCTCGCCGATTTCCGCGTGGCGGCCGGCGCCGTGCATATGCGCGACGATGGGCGTGAGCGCAAGCAGCACGCCCATCAGCGCGACGAACACCGAAACGTAGATGCTCGCGCCTATGCCCACCGCCGCCAGGTCGAGCGTGCCGTAGCGCCCTGCCATGATGGTATCGATCACGCTATTGGCCATTACCGCCAGCTGCGCGATCAGCACCGGCCATCCCAGGCGCACCAGATCGCGCACCAGAGCGCGCGACAGGCTCATCGATTCGTGCTTCTCATTGCCCGAGTTTATTCAGCCGGACCCGGTATTGGCAAATCCCGTCACCGCTGCGCTTGGCTAGACGCGCAGCAGGCCCTACAATCCGTCGCAGGAGTTCAACCACGAACGGATGCTGGCGATGTCGGATGATTTCGTCGACTATGTGATGGAGCTGTTCGGGCCGTTCGGCACCGTAACCGCGCGGCGCATGTTCGGCGGCCACGGCGTGTACCTGGATGGCCTGATGTTCGCCATCGTGTCCGGCGACACCCTCTACCTCAAGGCCGACGAGATGAACCGCATCGAGTTCGAGCAGGCGGGCTGCGAGATGTTCGGCTACACGCGCAAGGGCAGGCGCGCCACGCTCAGTTTTTTCCGTGCGCCTGAGGACGCGATGGAATCGCCCGAATTGATGCTGCCCTGGGCGCGCAGCGCCTATGCCGCAGCCTTGCGCGCGAATGCGAAAAAGCTGGTTGCCGCACAAGTCCAGGCCGCCAGAAAAATGGCTCAGCCCAAGCCGGCGAAAAAAGAGTCCCCGGTAAAACCGGCGGCGAAGAAGAAAGCGAAAAAGAAGACCGCGCGGCCGGCAAAGTCGGTTAAGCGCGGCAAGCAGACCAGGTGAACAAAAAACGCTTCGCCCATCGCGAGGACCTGGGGCTCAGCAAAGCCGAGTTCGCGATCCTCAGGCGCCTCAATACCCCTGAGAAAATTCAGGCCTACCTCGACGCAATTCCGCAGAATTTCGAAATCGGCGGCGAAACCTGCCTGTCGGTGCGCGAAGCGCTGAAACAGCGTCGCGCGCTGTGCATCGAGGGCGCGATGATCGCGGCCGCCGCGCTATGGGTGCATGGCGAACCGCCGCTGCTGATGGACCTGAAGGCGACGCGCGACTACGATCATATCGTGACCCTGTTTCGCCGCAACGGTTGCTGGGGCGCGATCTCCAAGACCAACCATCCGGTGTTGCGCTGGCGCGATCCGGTGTACCGCAGCCTGCGCGAACTCGCGATGTCTTACTTCCACGAGTACTGCAACAAACGCCACCAGAAGACGCTGCGCAGCTACTCCGTTGCGTTCGACATGCGCCGGCTGGATCCGAAGTCTTGGGTGACACAGAAGAAAAGCTGCTGGGATGTGGGCTGG
>DAIDTN010000199.1 GCA_027457185.1 Burkholderiales bacterium
CGTTATTGCGGCGCGCACTCATCACGATGCAATCCGGGTACTGCATGCGCAGCGTCGCTTCGCGTTCCGCTTGCGCCGTTGCGTCGCCGACGTGGTCGATCTTGTTAAATACACGGATGCGCGGCACGTCCTTCGCGCCGATCTCGTCAAGCACTTCGTCGGTTACCTCAATCTGTCGTTCAAACCCCGGATCGCTCGCGTCAATGACATGGAGAAGCAGCGACGCATCAAGCGCCTCGTCAAGCGTTGATTTGAACGAGGCAACGAGCCCGTGCGGCAGGTTCTTGATAAAGCCGACCGTGTCGCTGACGAGCACTCGAGGCATGCCCTCGGGCTGGAGGGCGCGCACGGTGGTGTCGAGCGTAGCGAAGAGTTTGTCTTCGACCAGAACGTCGCTTCCTGTGAGTGCGCGCATCAAGGTGGATTTTCCTGCGTTCGTGTAGCCGACGAGCGCCACGTTGGCGAGCCCCTGGCGCTCCTGCCGCCGCGAGCGCTGCGTCTTGCGCTCGACATCCATCGCGGCTATTTCCTGCTGCAGTTCGGCGATGCGATCGCGGATTTTTCGTTTGTCCAGCTCGGTGTGCGATTCGCCGGCACCGCGGCCGCCGGTGCCGCTGCGCTGCCGCCCTTGCGGGCCAGCGAGCTTCGCCATCTCGCGTAGGCGCGGTGCCATGTAGCCCAGGCGAGCGATCTCTACCTGCGCGCGTGCGGCGCGGGAGCGTGCATGGCGGTGGAAGATCTCGAGGATGACCATGGTGCGGTCCATCACCTCGCAGCCGACCTCTAATTCGAGATTGCGCGTCTGCGTCGGTGAGATTTCGTGGTCGACGAAGATGACGTCGACGTGGCCAGCGTCAGAGTCAGCGGCCTCGGGTTCGTTCACGAAGCAGCGTATCTCCTCCCTCTTCCCGACGCCCAGGTACGCCGCCGAGTCGAAGGCGGAGCGCTTCTGCGTGAACGTGCGGGTAACCTTGAATCCCAGTGTCTTTGCGAGATCACGTAGCTCGACCAACGACGCCTCGAACTCGACGTCGCTCACGCCCGGCAACTGCACGGCCGCCACGACGGCGTGCTTGGTCTTCTCTTTGACTTCTGCTCGCATGCGAAGATTGCTTCTCTTGAGTGGGCGAAGTCAGATAGTACCCGCCTATGCAATATCCACCTGCGGATTATGTCAGCCCCGAAGCCTAAGTCTGCGGTGAGCCTGCAGGAACGGCCTATGAGCACTCACCATGTCGACTTGGCGCTGCTTTGCAGCACGCCGGTTTGGGCTATACTTTTCGCGGTTCGTCTCCTTGTCACAAGCTAAACATTTCATTCAAGCTAGTACAGAAAGGGCCGGTTAACTCAGCTCATGGACCTGCGCAAATTCGACCTCAACCTGCTGCTGGTACTTGATGCGCTATCGCAGGATCGCAGTGTCACGCTTGCCGCGCAACGCCTCGGTATTAGTCAGCCCACGGTGAGCGCGGCGCTGAGCCGGCTGCGCACGGCGTTCCAGGACGACTTGTTAGTTAAGACCCCGCGGGGTGTCGAGCCCACACAACTCGCGCGCGAGCTGGAAAGCGTCGTGAGCGAGATCCTGGAAACCGTCCATGACGGGGTCCTGAACCGCAGGACTTTCGATCCCACCACCACCGAGCGCACCTTTAGGGTCATAGCAGGCGAGATGGGACAACTGGTGTTCGTGGACCGCCTGTTGCCCACGTTCAGGGCGCTCGCACCTCGCGCGCGCATCCAATTCATCTATTCCGACGCGCAGGAGCGAACTGCGGCGCTGGAGGATGGACGTGCTGACCTGGCCATGGGTTACTTCCCGCAATTCGCCCGCACGACGCTGTATCAGCAGCTCTTGTATTCCCGCTCGTTCGTGCTTGTGGCGCGAGCGGACCATCCGGCGCTGTGCGACGGCGAGCTGACCCGCGAGAAGCTCGCACGGCTGCAGCATGTGACCGTCGCGATGCGGAGCAACATAGACGCGATTGTCGAATCGGAGCTGCGGCGGCAGGGGATTCCTCGCGATGTCGTGGTCGAACTCGGGCATGCGGCTGGCGCTGGTCAGATCCTGTCCGGCTCGGACCTGATTGCCGTCCTGTCCGAGCCGCTTGCCAATATCTACTGCCGCTCGGGGGAACTGCGCAGTTGGCCGCTGCCCTTCGACCTGCCCCGTTACGAGGTCAAGCAGTATTGGCACCGGCGGGCACATAGCGATCCCGGTGTGCGGTGGCTGAGGAAACTGATCGCCACCGAGTTTCAGGCGACGGCAGCCGCCCCAGAACCTGGTGTCCGCTCGCCCAACGCCGAAGCGGGGCAGCCCAACACCCTCTAGCGGCGGCCACTTGGTCTATTGCGAGACCGCTAACCCTGCATTGCGAATGATGGCCTCGAACTTCCGCACATCCTGCTCCAGCCATTCCTTCGTCGCCGTACTGTCGACGAAGCCCGGCTGGACGTCGAGATCCTCCAGCTTTTGGTGAGTCTCGGGATCCTGCAGCGCTTTTCGTAGGGCGTCCTCCAGCTTGGCGAGCACCGGCTGCGGCGTACCCGCGGGGGCGGTGACGTTGACCATCGCTTCGTTGTCATCCAGCTGCGGGAAGCCTTCCTCGCCGGTAGTCGGCACCTGCGCAATTGACGGCAAGCGCTTCGGACGCATGACGGCGATGATGCGGATGCCATTGCCGTCCAGTTTCTTCACTATGCTGCTGAAGGGAAGGGTGCAGGCCTGAACAACGTTCGTCTTCAGCGCGACGACGGCCGGTGCGAGACCATTGTAGGGAACATGCGTGAGCTCGACCCCCTTCCAGGGGCCTCTTTCCTTGATGATGCCCTTGAGCTGTTCGAGCTGCAGGTGATTGAGGCCGTTGACGCCCGTGGTGCAGAAGTTGATCTTGCCGGGGTTCTTCTTCGCATAGTCGAGGAGTTCGGGCAAAGTCTTGACGGGAAGCTTGTCGTTGACCGCGAACACCGAAGTGTTCGTCGCGATCCCGGCGATTGGCGCGAAATCCTTGAGCTGGAGCGTGTAGCCTGGTATCAGCAGGTGCATGTAGCCGTAGGCCGAGCCGGAGGCCAGGAAGATCGTGTAGCCGTCCGGATCTGCGGCCGCCACGGTGCGGGCGCCGACCGAACTGCCCCCACCGGGCTTGTTGAGCACCACTATCGGCTGACCGAGGTAGTCGCGCATCTTCGGAGCCAGTATGCGCGCGGTGACATCCAGGCTGCCGCCCGCGGCAAAGGGCACGACCACTGTGATCGGCTTGTTCGGGAAGTTCTCGCCGGCCGCGCTGACGCCGCCTGCAGAGAACGCAAGGCACAGCGCGCCGAGTACGCCGAACGCCAGTCTTGCGTCGCGTGCGGCGCAACGAAGCAACGCGCGATTGAAGAAACGCTTCTGCCAGATAACTGCTTTCATGGTCCTCCTCCTCTTAGATCCTGTAACCAGGCGCGGGAATATCCCCCTTCGTGCTCCCCTAAATCTGGGCGTAACCGTAAGACTATTGTTATGGGTTCTCAGCAGCAGCCGGTTCCCGGCCGCGATTTGACCGCTGGTACAGGCTTGAACATCCGCGTTAGCGGAAATTTGAGTTTGAACAGACGCACGGCGTTGCCGCCGAGGATCAGATTCAGGTCGTCCTGCGGGATGTCCAGCCGCGAGACCTGCTTGAGGCTCCAGCCCCAGCAGTCGACTTGGTGCGTGACCACACCCTGTTTGCGCAGTTGCACCGGGTAGGTCGCCGGATGCCGGCCGCGCTGTCCGTAGATCGGGATGCTGGCGCCCCAGTCGGTGCCCCACAGCAGCTTTTCGGCGCCGACGTTCGGATCGTTCAGCGCCTTGTCATACAGCTCGGTCCACCAGTAGCCGCATTCCAGGTACACGTTGTCGTGTGCGCCGGCCACATGCAGGCATTGGTCGGTGAAGTGCTCCCACCAGCCCCCCTGGATGCCGCCGTGGTCGAAGATCAGCGGCACGTCGGGGTAGTTGTCCGCGAGTTCATGCGCCCACAGCGGCTGCAGGGTCTCGGGCATGCGCAGCACGTAGCCCATGGTGTGGCCGGTGTGGAAGTAGATCGGCACCTTGTGCTCGCGCGCGACATCCATGGCCACCGACATCTGCGCGATGCGCTCCTCGCGCGACGGCTGCGGTTTCTTGCCCTCGAGTACCATCGGGTCTATCGGCATGCCCTCGCCGATGCCCACGAATTTCTTGGTCCGCAGCAGGTCGTCGAGCTCGCGGCAGGCGGCGTCGATCGTCCATTCCATCTCGCCGCGCATCACCTTGGCGAATGTGCCGCGTGGATTGCACAGCGCCGCGAACTTGTCCGGGTAGCGGTCCACGAGCTGCACGTTGAGCTCGTTGTTCATGCCCAGGCTCATCGACGGCCGGATGATGCACATGTCGACGTCGTAGGCCTGCATGTCGTACATGAGCCGCTCCGAGTTGTCGTAGGGCTCGAGCACGCGCAGCGCCTCGGCGAGGTCCGTATATTTGTAGCCGCCGGATGCATCGCCGCCGCCCGCTGCGCCCGACTTCTGCCGCAGCGTGGCTCCGGCCGCGATGCGCTGGGAGTGGACGTGCGTATCGACTATGAATCGGCCCATTTTCATCGTTGCGGCTCCAGTTCGTGGCTTGCTGTCCGCGGATTCTGCGGTTGGCGCCGCAAGGTGTCCAGTCAATCGCGTAATAACGGTTATTGACCGATTGCGATTGCACCGCCGTGCCGCGCCCGAATAATCTACCGGCCGAGAATTGGCCATCGCGCCGACCACCATCGAGAGTCCGCTGCATGGGTACACGCCCCGCGGTGCCGTCCGCCGCCGACGGTTATGCGCAATCGCTGCTGCCTCCCAGGGAGCTGTGGCCGGTGTTCGATTATTCCGCGGAGCACCTGCGGAATTACCCGCAACGGCTGAACGTAGCGGCGGCGCTCCTCGACGCCGCCGTTGCCGCAGGCAGCCGCGACCAGGTGATGCTGCATTACGGCGACACGGCCTGGACCTATGGCCAGCTGCTCGATCGCGTGCAGCGCGTCAGCCGCGTGCTGAACGAGGTTCTGCAAGTACGCCGCGGTGAATGCGTGCTGCTGCGCGCGCCGAACTCGCCCATGCTGGCGGCCTGCTGGCTTGCGGTAGTGCGTGCGGGAGCGATCGCAGTGGCGGCGAGCCCGATGCTGCGAAGGCAAGAACTCGCCGTCATCGTAGACAAGCTGCGCATCCGGCTCGCGCTGTGCGAGGTTTCCGTGGTGGCGGACCTGGAAGCAGTGCTGGCCGGAAGCGATTGGCTGCGGTCCATCAAGTGTTTTACCGACCGCGGCGAGCGCGGTGCCGACGCCGAGGTGGACGCGCTCGCGGCGCGCCAGGCGCCCGGCGCGCCCTGGGCCGATACCGCCGCGGACGAAATCGCCACGGTCGTCTTCAGTTCCGGCACTACCGGCACGCCGAAGGCGGTCGCGCATTTCCATCGCGACCTGCTGGCAGCGTGCGACTGCTGGCGTTATCCGCTGCCGGTCGCCCCGAATGAGCCGATGTGCGCGACCTCGGGCATAGCCTTCATCTACGGGCTCACGTCCAACCTGCTCTATCCGCTGCGCTTTCGCACCAGCGCGGTCCTGCTTTCGGCCGCGGCCCCCGAACTCCTGCTGCATGCCATACAGCGGTATCGGGT
>DAIDTN010000200.1 GCA_027457185.1 Burkholderiales bacterium
GGCCTACATGATAGAGAACGGCAAGGTTACCTATCCGGTGAAAGGCGCCACGCTCATCGGCAACGGGCCGGATGCGCTCAAGCGCGTCAAGATGATCGGCAACGACATGCGCCTCGACACCGGCGTCGGCACCTGCGGCAAAGACGGCCAGAGCGTGCCGGTGGGCGTGGGTCAGCCTACGCTCAGGATCGACGGCCTGACGGTGGGTGGAACTGCCTAGGGTTTCATCCAAGTTCGAGCCCCGCAGCTCGATATCCCGCGGCGTCGGCCGAAGCGGACGATCGACCATTGCGCGCTGCGCGCGCCAACTGAGTTTTCTGTACGGATAAAAAGCGCATCCGTACAGAAAACACGGTAATTGATAAAAGCAAATGTCGATCCGCACCAGTCTGCTAGCGCTCGGCCCAACCCCTGGACCGTTGCAGCGCGCGCGTCCAGCCCGCCATGCGCGCTGACGCATCGGCGCGGCTCATCGCAGGATCGAAGCGCCGCCCGACCGCCCATTGGCGGCCGATTGCCGCAGTGTCTTTCCACACGCCGGTGGCAAGCCCGGCGAGATAAGCGGCTCCCAGCGCAGTGGTCTCGAGCACCTGGGGACGCAGCACCGGCACGCCGAGGAGGTCGGCCTGGAACTGCATCAGCGTGTCGTTGGCTGCGGCGCCGCCGTCCACGCGCAGTTCCTTCAGACGGATGCCGGCGTCCTTTTGCATCGACTGCAGCACTTCCGCCGACTGGAAGGCGATGGCTTCGAGCGCCGCGCGCGCGATGTGCGCGCGCGTGGTCCCGCGCGTGAGTCCGAGCATGGTGCCGCGCGCGTAAGCGTCCCAGTGCGGTGCGCCCAGGCCGGCAAAGGCCGGCACCACGTAGACGCCGCCCGTATCCTCCACGCTCGCGGCGAGCGCTTCGATGTCGGCCGATGAACGGATGAAGCCCAGGCCGTCGCGCAGCCACTGCACTACCGCGCCGCCGATGAACACGCCGCCCTCGAGCGCGTACTGCGGCTTCGCGCCGTGCTGGGCGCAACGCGTGGTAAGCAGGCCGTGTCTGGACGGCATCGCCTTGGCGCCGGTGTGAAGCAGCATGAAACAGCCGGTGCCGTAGGTATTCTTGGCCATGCCGGCCGAGTGGCAGGCCTGACCGAACAGGGCCGCCTGCTGGTCGCCGCCGATGCCGGCAATCGGTATTGGCGCGCCGAAAAGTTTTTTCGCGCTTTCGCCGTAGACCTGGGAAGAGGGCACGACTCGCGGCAGCAGTTCGCGCGGAATGCGAAACAGCGACAGCAGTGCCTCGTCCCAGTCGCCCGCATGTATGTCGTAGAGCATGGTGCGCGAGGCGTTGGTCACGTCGGTGATGTGCAGCGCGCCGCCCGAGAGCTTCCACGCCAGCCAGCTGTCGACGGTGCCGAAGGCGAGTTCGCCCCGCTCGGCGTGCAGCCTCAGGCCCGGGATGCTGTCGAGCATCCAGGCGAGCTTGGTCGCGGAAAAATACGGGTCGAGCACCAGACCGGTCGTGTCGCGCACGGTCTGCGCCTTGCCGCGCCGCTTCAGGCTGGCGCAGGCATCGGCGGTGCGCCGGTCCTGCCAGACGATGGCGTTATGCACCGGCAGGCCGGATTTGCGCTCCCACAGCAGCGTGGTCTCGCGCTGGTTGGCGATACCGATGGCGGTAATGTCCGCCGCCTTCAGCCCGGCCCGGGCGAGCGCGCGCCGGGCGACGCCGAGCTGCGAGCTCCAAATCTCCTCCGGGTCGTGTTCCACCCATCCCGGGTGGGGGAAAATCTGCCGGAATTCCTGTTGTGCCTGCGCGCGCACGCTGCCGTCTTCGCCGAACACGATGGCGCGGGAGCTGGTGGTGCCCTGGTCAAGCGCGAGGATATGCTTCATATTGTTTTGCTTCCCCGGTTGCGCATAGCGGCGATTCTAATCGAGTGGCAGAAAAAGCGGGTAACGCTGGCTTCCTGGTTTGGCGCTTGCATGCGCAGGCGTGCGCGCTGCGGCGCTGATCCCGCGACAAGCGGTTGTGTTAATATCTGACGCCTGTTTCGATGATTTTTTGTTCCGAAGCAATGGCGCTGCCCCGCAATTTTCCCTCCTCAATCCGCAATCACACGGCGCGAAGCGAAAACAGGCACCGATTGACGGCGATTGACCTGGGTCAATGCCAGCGCGCGCCCGCCTGACCGATCATCCCGTTGCGATTCAACCTGGAAGCGAGACATGAAAATCCACGAATACCAAGCGAAGGAAGTGCTGCGCAAGTACGGGGTGCCCACCCCCAGGGGGGCAGCCTGCTTCTCGGTCGATGAGGCGGTCAAGGCGGCGCAGTCCATACCTGGCAAGGTATGGGTGGTGAAGGCGCAGATCCACGCCGGCGGCCGCGGCAAGGGCGGCGGGGTGAAGTTGGCGAAGTCGCTGGACGAGGTGAAGGCCTATGCCGGCCAGATCCTCGGCATGCAGCTGAAGACGCATCAAACCGGACCCGAAGGGCAAAAGGTGCGGCGGCTTTTGATCGAAGAGGGCGCCGACATCAAGAAGGAACTCTACGTCGGCATGGTGGTGGACCGGGTCACGCAGCGCGTGTGCCTGATGGCCTCGAGCGAGGGCGGCATGGACATCGAGGAAGTCGCCGCGCACACGCCGGAGAAAATCCACAAGGTGTTCGTCGATCCCGAAACCGGGCTGAAGGACGCCGAGGCCGACGCGGTCGCGGCGAAGATCGGTATTCCCGCGGCATCGGTGCCGCAGGCGCGTGCCGTGCTGCAGGCGCTGTACAAGGCGTTCTGGGACACCGACGCCAGCCTGGCCGAGATCAACCCGCTGGTGCTCACCGGCGACGGCCGCGTGGTGGCGCTGGACGCCAAGATCAACTTCGATTCGAACGCCTTGTACCGCCATCCGGACCTGCTTGCGCTGCGCGACCTCGACGAGGAGGACGCGGCCGAGATCGAAGCGTCGAAATTCGATCTGTCCTATATCTCGCTCGACGGCAACATCGGTTGCCTGGTGAACGGCGCCGGCCTGGCGATGGCGACCATGGACACGATCAAGCTGTACGGCGCGGAGCCGGCCAACTTTCTCGATGTCGGCGGCGGCGCCACCGCGGAAAAAGTGACCGAAGCGTTCAAGATCATGCTGAAGAACCCGAAGGTCAAGGGGATCCTCGTCAATATCTTCGGCGGCATCATGCAGTGCGACACCATCGCCAAAGGCGTGGTCGGCGCGGCGCGCGAAGTCAATCTGTCCGTGCCTCTGGTGGTGCGCATGAAAGGCACCAACGACGAGATCGGCCGGCAGATCCTCAAGGATTCCGGCCTGCCGATCATTTCAGCCGACAATATGGCCGACGCGGCGCAGAAGATCGTCGCCGCGGTCGCGGGCAAATAAAGGGAAATCCGCAACGAAAGGGGGCACGCCCCCTTTGGATCCCCCACTCTGGATATAAAAGGAAACGAAATGTCCATCCTGATCAACAAGAACACCCGGGTCGTCACCCAGGGCATCACCGGCAAGACCGGGCAATTCCACACGCGCATGTCGCGCGATTACGCCAACGGCAGGAACTGTTTCGTCGCCGGCGTGAACCCGAAAAAAGCGGGCGAGGATTTCGAGGGCATTCCCATCTACGCCAGCGTCAAGGACGCGAAACAGAAGGCGGGCGTGAACACCTCGGTGATCTACGTTCCCCCGCCCTTTGCGGCTGCGGCGATCTGGGAGGCGATCGATGCCGACCTCGATCTGGTAATCTGCATCACCGAAGGCATACCGGTGCGCGACATGATCGAGATCAAGGACCGCATGCGCAAGCACAACAAGACGAGCATCCTGGTCGGACCGAACTGTCCCGGCGTGATCACGCCCGACGAAATCAAAATCGGCATCATGCCCGGCCACATCCACAAGAAGGGCCGCGTCGGCGTGGTCTCGCGCTCGGGCACGCTCACCTATGAGGCGGTCGGCCAGCTGATGGAGCTCGGCATCGGCCAATCGACATGCGTCGGCATCGGCGGCGACCCCGTGAACGGCATGAAGCACATCGACGTGATGAAGCTGTTCAACGACGATCCTGAGACCGATGCGGTGATCATGGTGGGCGAGATCGGCGGCGCGGATGAAGAAACCGCGGCGCTGTGGGTGAAGGACAACATGAAAAAGCCTGTGGTCGGCTTCATCGCGGGTGTCACCGCGCCGGCAGGCAAGCGCATGGGCCACGCCGGCGCTATCATCTCAGGCGGCAAGGGCACGGCACAGGAAAAGCTGGAGGTGATGCAGGCCTGCGGCATCAAGGTGACGCGCAACCCGGCCGAAATGGGCAAGACACTCAAGGCGATTCTGAAACAGGCATGAGGTGAATTCAGCATCTGAATAACAATCGCGAGAACGGGGGCGGGAGAGCCTGTGTCATCCAGGAGCCCGCGCCCGATGTGATTTGCAGCCAGGCAGATCGCAAGTGTCTTGAGGGGAAACCCGCTCTGCAAAAAGGACATTTGTGAATCAAGTCATCATACCGATCAGGGCCGTGCGCAAGCAGCGCGGAACCATCAAGGGCCGCACGCCCGATCCCAAGGCGCTTGCCGAAGTGCGCTCGCTGCTGGGCGATGCGCCGCGCCGGCGCGACCTTTTAATCGAGCATCTGCACAAAATCCAGGACCGCTACGCCAGCCTGTCCGCTGCGCATCTGGTCGCGCTCGCCGCGGAAATGAAAATGGCCCTGGCCGAGGTCTACGAGGTCGCGACCTTCTATCACCATTTCGACGTGATCAAGGAGGGCGACGCGGCGCCGGCGGCGATCACGGTGCGCGTGTGCGACTCGCTTGCCTGCGAAATGGCAGGGGCGAAGGAGTTGCTGGAAAAACTTCCCCGCATTCTCGGCAGTGGCGTGCGCGTGATTGCCGCGCCCTGCGTCGGCCGCTGCGAGACCGCGCCGGTGGCCGTGATCGGGCAGAATCCGCTGCCGTATGCGACCCTCGACGGGGTGAAAAAACTGGTCGCGGCCAGGGCCGTCAAGCACCGCCCCCGCAACTAC
>DAIDTN010000201.1 GCA_027457185.1 Burkholderiales bacterium
CAGCGGCAACACCGGCATCGCGCTCGCCATGGCGGCGGCGATGCGCGGCTACCGCATGGTGCTCGTGATGCCCGAGCACCTGTCGGTGGAGCGGCGCCAGACCATGCGCGCTTTCGGCGCCGAGATCATCCTCACGCCCAAGGCGGGCGGCATGGAAGGCGCGCGCGACCTGGCCGAGAACATGCGCGACCAGGGCAAGGGCGTGATCCTCGACCAGTTCGCCAATCCGGACAATCCGCTCGCCCATTACGAAGGCACCGGGCAGGAAATCTGGCGCGATACCGAGGGCGGGATTACCCACTTCGTTTCCAGCATGGGCACCACCGGCACTATCATGGGCGTGTCGCGTTTCCTCAAGGAAAAGAATCCGAAGGTGCAGATCGTAGGCTGCGAGCCGACTGAAGGCTCGCAGATTCCGGGCATCCGCAAATGGCCAGAGGCCTACTTGCCGCGCATTTACGACGCTGCGCGCGTCGACCGGATCGAGTCGGTGAGCCAGGCCGAGGCCGAGGACATGACCCGGCGCATGGCGCGCGAAGAAGGCATATTCGCCGGCATCTCCTCCGGCGGCGCCATGTTCGTGGCGCTGCGCGTCGCGGCCGAAGTGAAAAACGCCGTCATCGTCTCCATCGTCTGCGACCGCGGCGATCGCTATCTGTCGACCGGCGTTTTCCCAGACTGAGGCGCGATGACGCCGGTGTTGGCATTCGACATCGAAACCGCGCCGGACTGCGACGGTCTGCGGCGGCTGTACGACCTCGATCCGGCGCTGTCCGACAAGGATGTGGCCGAGATCGCGTTTCAGCGCCGGCGCACCGCCGCGAACCACGATTTCCTGCAGCTGCACCAGCACCGCGTCATCGCCATCGCCTGCGCGCTGCGCGAATGCGATGGCTTTCGCGTCTGGTCGCTGGGCACCGCGGAGGACAGCGAAGCCGAACTGATCCGGCGTTTTTTCGACGGCATCGAGAAATACACGCCGCAACTGGTGTCATGGAACGGCGGCGGCTTCGACCTGCCGGTGCTGCATTACCGCAGCCTGGTGCACGGCATTTCGGCGCCGCGCTACTGGGATCAGGGTGAGGACGACCGCGAATTCAAGTGGAACAACTACATCAGCCGCTACCATGCGCGCCATCTCGACCTGATGGACCTGCTGGCGCTGTATCAGCCGCGCAACAACGTGCCGCTGGACGAGATGGCCAAGCTGATCGGCTTTCCGGGCAAGCTCGGCATGGACGGCGCGCAGGTGGGGGGCGCCTACCTCGACGGGAAGCTGCGCGAAATCCGCAGCTACTGTGAAACTGACGCGGCCAATACGTATCTCTTGTACCTGCGCTTCCAGCTGTTGCGCGGCGCCTACGACGCGGCACAGTACCAGCGCGAGGCCGACCTTGTACGTGCCACGCTGGCGAAGTCGACCGAAGCGCATTGGCGCGAGTTCCTCGAAGCCTGGAAATAATACGATGACTGTGGTGATCGAATCGCTGGATCGCGAGGGGCGCGGCATCGCCCGCGTCGAGGGCAAGGCGATTTTCATCGAGTGCTGCCTGCCCGGGGAGACGGTTTCCTACGCGTCTTACCGGCGCAAGCCCAGCTACGAGCAGGCGATCGCAACCGCGATCCATGCGCCCAGCGCGGAGCGCGAGCTGCCGCGCTGCCCGCATTTCGGCGTTTGCGGTGGCTGCAGCATGCAGCACCTGGAGGCGCGCGCGCAAGTGGCGGCGAAGCAGCGCGTGCTCGAAGACAACCTCTGGCACATCGGCAAGCTGCGGCCGGAGACGCTGCTGCCCCCGGTCTACGGCCTCGCCTGGGAGTATCGCCAGCGTGCGCGGCTGTCGGTGCGACTGGTACCCAAGAAGGGCGGCGTCCTGGTCGGTTTCCACGAGAAGAAAAGCAGCTTCATCGCGGACATGCGCGGCTGCGAAATCCTGCCGCGGCGGATTTCCGAGCTGCTCCTGCCCTTGCGCACGCTGATCGCCGGATTGTCGAATCCCGCGCGCCTGCCGCAGATCGAGCTCGCGGCGGGCGAAGCAGTCACGGTGCTGGTGCTGCGCATCCTCGACCCCTTGAGCCCGGCCGACGAGGACGCCCTGCGGAGCTTCGCCGCGCGGCACGGCATCCAGTTCTGGCTGCAGACCAAGGGGCCGGAGACGGCCGCACCTTTCTTCCCGACCGATGCGCCGCCGCTCTACTACTCGCTGCCCGAGTTCGGGGTGCAGATTCACTTCCGGCCTACCGATTTCACCCAGGTCAATCATGCGGTCAACCGCATCCTGGTGCGGCGCGCGCTGGCCCTGCTCGATCCGCGCCCGGGGGAGCGCATCGCCGACCTGTTCTGCGGCCTCGGCAACTTCAGCCTGCCGATTGCCAGCCGCGGCGCCGCGGTGCTGGGCGTGGAAGGCAATGCCGAGCTGGTGCGGCGCGCCGAAACCAATGCGCGCGAGAACGGGCTCGCCGCGCGCGCGCGCTTTCAGGTCGCCAATTTATTCGAGGTGCCGGGCAGCGTCGAACTCGGCGGCTTCGACAAGCTGCTGATCGATCCGCCGCGCGACGGCGCGGTCGAAGTGGTGAAAGCGCTGGGTGATGGCGGCCCGCGGCGCATCGTCTACGTATCCTGCGACCCGGCGACGCTGGCGCGCGACGCCGAGGTGCTGGTGCATGTCAAAGGCTACCGCCTGAGTGCCGCCGGCGTGATCAACATGTTCCCGCATACCTCGCACGTCGAGTCGATGGCGTTGTTTGAAAGCTAGCCGGCGTTCCGAACTGGAGTGGGACGGTAAACCCGTATGAAAATGCAAGCTGCTGTGTCCGTTAACCATAACCGTGCTTTTGGTACGGATGCGTTTTTCATCCGTACCAAAACACTGTTGGTGCGCGCGAGCGCGCAAATTCGCTGCACCTTCCATAAAAAATGGCGGCCTAAGCCGCCATTTTGTGCGTCTGGCTTGCCGCAGTTAGTCGCGGCCGCCCATGCCCAACAACTGCAGCAGTGCGGAGAACAGGTTGTAGATCGCAATGTACAGCGTCAGCGTGGCCGAGATGTAATTGGTCTCGCCGCCCTGCACGATGCGATTCACCTGCCACATGATTATGAGCGAGGACAGCAGCACGAAGCCGCCTAGTATCACCAGGTACAGCACCGGGCTCGCCATGAACATGCTGGCCACGACCCCCAGCATGATAACCACCGAGCCCACGGCGAGGAAGCTGGTGAGGCCGCTGAAGTCGCGCTTGGTGCTGGAAGCGATGCCGGCCATGACGAAGAATACCGCGGCCGTCCCGCCTGCGGCCATCATCACCAGCTCGGTGCCGTTCTTGAAGCCTAATGTTCTATGCAGCAACGGTCCAAGCAGCAGTCCGAGAAACAAGGTGAAGCCGAGCAGCAGCGCCACGCCGAGCGAGCTTTCCTTGTTGCGTTCGATGGCATAGATCCAGCCGTAGAATACGGCCAGGATGAGCACGAAGGACAGCGTTGGGCTGGTACGCATGAAACTGAGGTCG
>DAIDTN010000202.1 GCA_027457185.1 Burkholderiales bacterium
TTATACGAGATCGTCGATTGCGCGCGGATGTGCTTTTCATCCGTGCGCAATCGATGATCCGCGCGGACGGGTCGCCGTCCGCGCAAGGGCGAGCGCTGCAGTTCGATGTGTGGTGTTACGTCGATCGATACTGAGGTAGCCGGCATTGCGCGCTCCGCGCGCCAACCATGTTTTTGGTACGGATGAAAAGCGCATCCGTACCAAAAACATGGTTTTGGAAAAAAGCCGAGGCGGCTTGGCACTATATTCATACACAATTCCAACTCAGCAACAAAGGGCGCGCGACTTAAGGCGCCACGTCTAGTTTCGGCTATGTCGGCTTAAGAATAAGCCACGCATTTCCCGCACACGGTTCCGCTCACGTCCTTGTTCAGATGCGCCCGGCGCAATTTGACGAACTGGGGCGCGTTCCATGCGTCCATGAACGACTGCCTGGTGAGATCGCCCATGGTCCAGTTGGCGGTGGCGTCGAAGCAGCAGGCCGAGAGTTTGCCCTCGGCGGTGATGTGGCCCTCGGTGAATGCCGACCAGCAGGGCAGGGGCTCGCGCAGGGCGTCGATTCTTCCCTGGTTGCCGGCGCTGGGGCGATAACCGAGCTGGGCTTCGCGTTCGGTGGCGAAGGCGCCCATGGAATACAGCGGCAGCCAGTAGTGCTGGTCGACATAGGGGAGCACGCGCCCGCGCAGCAGTGCCTCCATTTTCGCCTGCTGCTCGCCGTCGTAGCGGATCGAGGAGGCGTACAGCCCGGTGGCGTAGCCGCGCTCCTGGCGCAGCTCCCATGCAGCCTGGATGTTCTTCAGTGCCCAATGAAACATCCGGCCGGACACGCCCATGACGCTCTCGAACTGCGCCGCATCGCTGGCGTTCACCGACCACTTGAGCGAATCCAGGCCGGCCTTCATGCAGGCTTCGGCCGCGTCGGGAAAGGCCAGCGAAGCGTTCGACGTTAGAAACACATACGGCATCGCCAGTTCGCTTTTCAGATAGTCGATGCAATCGACGAGCAGCCTTGCTCCCATGAAGGGTTCGCCGAGGTAGAACACGCCGACTTCCTCCACGCCGACCGCCCTCAATTCGCGCGTGATGCGCCGGAACAGCGCGAAATCCATGTCCCGCTTCGGCTGGGTGCGGCGCTTGGGCAATGCGCAAAAACCGCAACGGTAATTGCAGCGCGGCGAAATCTCGATTTTTACGCTTTTCGGCAGCGGTGGCGCCGCCTTCAGGCAATCTGCCGGTATCCGGGTCACCGCGTCGATTCTGTCCGTTATCACGCTTGGGTCCTGTTGCGGGCTGCGTCTGGATCGAAGAATCCTAGGGGAAGCGGCACTGGCGGCGTTTGACCTGGGTCAAGCCCCTGCGGTCTGCGCCGAGCCCGCCGGTCCGACGCTTGCCGCGGGGGTGCTACGCCGTCCATAATGAGCCCCTGTCTGGACAAACGGCCTTTCTGCCATGAATAAACCCCTGGATTTGAAAATCGAGACCGAGCGCCGCGCGCGTGCCGATTATCTGCTGTCGCGCACCGACAAGTATTTCACCAAGTCGCGCCAGATCGTGGAGAAGTTCGGCGACACGACCGTGACTTACGGCATATTCCTGCGCCGCGGCACCATCTGCGCCGTCAATCCCGCGCTGGAAATCCTGCGCGAATATTACCCGCCGGATGCCACGCCGCTCAAAATCACGCGCCTGTACGAGGAGGGCGCCTTCGTCCCGGACCAGAAGCCGATTTTCACTTATACCGGCTCGTTCGCCGCACTGGTGGAGCTGGAGACGCTGATCCTGCGCCGCGTCGGCACCGCCTGCGTGTCGGCCTATAACGCCTACAAGATGGCGACCGACCTGCCCAAAGTGGCGTTCATCGATATGCATGCGCGCCACGCCTGCGGCGACGATCTGTCGGTCCTGGCCGCTTACGGTGCCGCGGTCGGCAGCCGCATCGCCAAACTCGCCGGCGCGATCGGTTTCGTCGGTGGCTCGCAGGATCTGACCGCGCATTTCTACGGCCAGGAGAGCGGCCTTGGCACCATGCCGCACGCCATCATCGGCTATGCCGGCTCCACCCTGAGGGCGGCGCAGATGTACGCCGAGACCCATCCCCAGGACAACCTCACCGTGCTGGTCGATTATTACGCGCGCGAATTCAGCGACGCGCTCGAAGTGTGCCGCTGGTGGTACAAGGACGTCCTGCCGAGCGATCCGGCGAGCGCGCGCGCGCTGGCGTTTCGCATCGACACGCACGGCGAGCGCTATGCCGAGGGGCTCGATTACGAGCAGTCGGTCGAACTGGTGGCCAACTGGCTGCATGTGCTGAACGAGTACGAGGCGGTGCGGGCGGTGATGGGCGAGGAGGCCTACGATTCGGACACGCTCAACATCGTCAAGGACCGCGTGCGCAAGGTGCTGTTCGGCACCGGCGTGTCGGTGGCGAGCGTGATCAAAATGCGCGAGACTCTGGATGCCGCCGGCTTTAACGCGGCGCGCATCGTCGGCTCCAGCGGGTTCACCTCGTTCAAGTGCAAGATGTTCGGCCATGCGCGCGCGCCGGTGGATGTGATCGGCACCGGCTCCTTCATCCCGGAGGCGTTCGGCGACACGTTCGCCACCGCCGACATATTCATGTACGACGGGAAATTTCTGATCAAAGTCGGCCGTGAAAAGCTGTTTCAGGGCCTAAAGCCCTGATTGCCGCCGTAGCTGCGCCGAGTATCGGGTCGGGATGAAGCTGCGCCTCGCCACCTATAATATCCACAAAGGTTTTTCGCATTTCAACCGGCGCATGATGGTGCATGAGCTGCGCCATCATCTGCGCCTGCTCGACGTGGACCTGGTGTTTCTGCAGGAAGTGCAGGGCGAGAATGAGCAGCATGCCGAGCGCGTGGCGAACTGGCCGGCCGAGCCGCAGTACGAGTTCCTCGCGCGCGAGGTGTGGCAGGATTACGCTTACGGCCGCAATGCGGTATACGACCACGGTCATCACGGCAACGCAATACTCAGCCGCTTTCCCATCGTCAGCGCGGAGAACCAGGATGTGTCCGCGCACCGTTTTGAACACCGCGGCCTGCTGCATTGCGAAATCGCGCTCGGCGAACTGCGCCTGCACTGCCTGTGCGTGCACTTCGGCCTGTATGAGCGCGGACGGCGGCGCCAGTTGTCCGCGCTGACCGAACGCGTGCAGCGCCTGGTGCCTGCGGGCGCACCGCTCGTCGTCGCCGGCGATTTCAACGACTGGCGCAATTCCGCCGGGCGCGAACTGGTGGCGCAACTCGGACTGAAGGAGGTGTTCCGCGACCAGCGCGGCCGGCCGGCACGCACCTATCCGAGCACTTTCCCGCTGCTGCGCCTGGATCGCATCTACGCGCGCGGCTTCGACGTGCGCCACGCCGAAGTGCACCACGGCCTGCCCTGGTCGCGCATTTCCGATCACGCCGCGCTGAGCGTCGAGCTCGAACTGCGATGACGCTGGAATTCTCCAGCGGCAACCAGCTGCAGTTGCTCACCAACGGCAGGGCCTATTTTCCGGCGCTGCGCCAGGCGATAGACGCCGCGCGCAGCGAGATCTACCTCGAAACCTATATCTTTGCCGACGATCACGCCGGCAGAGGCATCGCCGCTGCGCTGGTGCGCGCCGCCGGGCGCGGCGTGAGCGTGCATGTGCTCGTCGACGGCTTCGGCTCCAAGGGCTTGTTCGAACAGACGCGGCGGTTGCTGCACGCGGCCGATGTCGAGGTGCTGATCTTCGGCCCCAAGACCTCGCCCCTGACCCTGTGGCGCAACCGCCTGCGGCGCCTGCACCGCAAACTGGTGGTGGTGGACGCGCGCATCGCCTTGGTCGGCGGCATCAACATCATCGACGACATGCACACCCCGGGGCATACGCCGCCGCGCTACGACTACGCCGTGCGCATCGAGGGACCATTGGTCGCAAGCGTGCTGGAGCAGACCGAGCGCCTGTGGCGGCGAGTTGCCTGGGCCAGCCTGAAGCGCGGCTTGGAGCGGCATGCGCCGGTCGATGCGGCGGCGCATGGCAGCCAGCACGCGGTACTGGTGGTGCGCGACAATTTTCGCCATCGATCCGACATCGAGGATGCCTACCTCGAAGCGATCCGCGCGGCGCATAAGGAAGTCATCATCGCCAACGCCTACTTCTTCCCCGGCGCGCGCTTCCGCCACGCGCTGCGCGCGGCGGCCGGGCGTGGTGTGCGCGTCGTGCTGCTGCTGCAGGGGCGGATCGAATACGTGCTGCTGCACTACGCTTCGCGCGCGCTGTACGGCTCGCTGCTCGATGCCGGGGTGGAGATCTACGAATATCACCAGAGCTTCCTGCACGCGAAGGTCGCGGTGATCGATAGGCGCTGGGCGACGGTAGGCTCATCCAACATCGACCCGTTCAGCCTGATGCTGGCGCGCGAGGCCAACGTCGTCGTCGATGACCTGCATTTCGCGCAGGAACTGCGCCGCAGCCTGCTCGAGCACATGAAAACAGGGGCCAAGGTGGTGGCGAAGCGCATGTGGCATCGCCAGCCGCTGTGGCGGCGAGCGCTCATCTGGAGCGCATACGGCTGCACCCGGCTGCTGATGGGCGTGGCCGGCTACGGCGGAAAGCACTAGCATGAAGCTGAGTCGTCGGGATCTGGAGCGCATCAGCGCGCTCACGCTGGAACATTACAACGAGCGCGCCGCCGACTTTTTCGAAGGTACTCGCGACCACGATGTCAGCCAGAACATCGCCGCGCTGCTCGAACACATCGAGGGCGCGCCACCGTGCACCATCCTGGATTTTGGCTGCGGACCGGGGCGCGACCTCAAGACGTTTTCCGCTCTCGGCTACATTGCCGTCGGGCTGGAAGGCGCCGCGCAATTCGTCGAAATGGCGCGCGCCTACAGCGCCTGCGAAGTGTGGCAGCAGGATTTTCTCAAACTCGATTTGCCGGCTGATCGCTTCGACGGGGTGTACGCCAATGCCTCGCTGTTTCACGTCGCCAGCCAGGAACTGCCGCGCGTGCTCGCCGAACTGTGCGCCACATTGAAGCCGGGCGGCGTGCTGTTCGCCTCGAACCCGCGCGGCAGCAACGAGGAAGGCTGGGACCGCGGGCGTTACGGCGCGTATTACGACCTCGATACCTGGCGCGGCCATGTTGCGGGCGCGGGATTCGATGAACTGGCCCACTACTACCGTCCGAGCGGCCTGCCGCGGGTACAGCAAGCCTGGCTGGCGAGCGTGTGGCGCAAACCGGCTGCGGGTCGCTCAGGCTGAGCGCAGCGCTCCGGGACGTTACTTCGCCGGCTCGCGGCGGCGGAACATGCCTACGCCCGACATGTGCATCACCAGTTCGCCGTGCTGGTTGTAGACCTCCGAGCGCGAGCGCACCGTGCCCATGTCGGGGCGGCTCGCGGAGGCGCGCGTCTCGAGCACCGTGGTTTTCAAACGCAGCGTGTCGCCAGCGCGCACCGGCTTCACCCAGCGTACTTCGTCGACTCCGGGCGAGCCCATGCTGGCCGCCTCGAGCAGGTAGAGATCGCAGATCAGGCGCATGCAGACGGCGGCAGTTTGCCAGCCGCTGGCGATCAGTCCGCCAAAGAAAGACTGTTTCGCCTTTTCGCGGTCGGTATGGAACGGTTGCGGGTCGTATTTCCTGCCGAACTCGATGATCTCTTCCTCGGACAGGCTGATGCCGCCGGCCTCGCGCACCTGTCCGGGGTAGAAGTCTTCCCAATAATACTTGTAGCTCATGTGTGCATTCCGTTCGAACTAATCTATGCTGGCGCGCGGCGCAGGAACAGTTGCCGGCCCAGCATCGACATCGCGACTTCGCCGTTCTGGTTGAGGATTTCCCAGCGAAACAGCACCGTGCCGCGATTCGGCTGTTTGCTCGAGGGCGTGGATTCGATGAT
>DAIDTN010000203.1 GCA_027457185.1 Burkholderiales bacterium
GCGGCGGGTCGTCTTGCCATAGCGTTCGAATCCTTCGGTTGCAAGCGTCATCTGTCTCATCGGTTCATCCCCTTGTATCACTCATGAACCGCTTAACGTTTACCCGTTCACTTCGGTGGACTTAATCAGAGATTCCCTAAACGATGGGCTGGTGCACGGTGACGAGCTTGGTGCCGTCGGGAAAGGTCGCCTCGACCTGGATCTCAGGGATCATTTCCGGCACGCCCTCCATCACGTCGGCGCGCGCGAGCAATTTTGTGCCGTAGCCCATCAGCTCGGCGACGCTCCTGCCGTCGCGCGCTCCTTCCATGATGGCGGCGCTGATATAGGCAACGGCCTCGGGGTAGTTGAGCTTCAGTCCGCGCGCCTTTCTGCGCTCCGCGAGCAGTGCGGCAGTGAAAATCAGCAGCTTGTCTTTCTCTCTAGGCGTTAGTTCCATGGTTTTCCTCAGTTGCTCTTATGTTGCCCAAATCCGCGGCGGCACCGCCGTGCGCCCTGCCAGCGCCGGGCGCAGCAAGGACCACAGCGCAATGAAATAATGCATCGCCGCTTCGCTGCTGTGGCCGAGATAGCGCGCCAGCAGCAGCCGCGGCAGCAGCGAGATGCCGGCGCGCTCGCCCGCCGCCGGCGCGACGCCGCGGCATTGTTCCAGCAGGTCTTTCGGTATCTCCCTGCCGGCGGCGATCAATGTCGCGCTCACGCTGCATCCTGCCAATCCTGCCTTCGATGCGAGCATCGGATCGTCTCCGGCGAGGCGGGCATACTCGGACCACAGCCGCCGGCCTTGCTGCCACACCTCGGTGCACTGACGCAATTCGCCCGAGTTGAAGCGCTCGCCCGAAGCGCTGCGTCCGATGCAGCTCATGTCCCAGCCCATGTACAAGGCCTCCTGCTGCAGCCCGACTTCGGTCCTGGTCTCGGCCCGCGCGGCATCGAACACGATCGCCGGCTGCGGCAGCCATTCGAGCACTGCGCCGCGCCCGATGTCGAACTGCTGCGTCAGGCTCGCCTTCGGCCCCATGCTCTTGTACCACTTGCCTGCGCCCGGTGTGGTCAGCAGCGCGGCGGTGTCCTCGCGCAAGCGCACCTCCAGCTTGAGCGCGTCGCCGGCGGCGATGCCGCCGGGCGGATGCACGATGATGCTGTGGCATACCGCATTGCCCTCGGGATAGAGCGCCTTTTGCACTACCAGCGGCCCGCTGTGCTCGCGCCCGGACAGCGCAGTGCGCCCGCCTTGCCGGGTGTACTCGAGCGCGAGTCGCGCCTGCCAGGCCGCTTCAACCATGTCCATGCCGCAAACTATAGCGCGAGGCAGGCCTTTACGTTATCCCGTTCCATGTCTGCGCCCGCCCCGCTCTTGATCACTTCGCCGCGCGACATCACCACGTAGTGGTCCGCAAGCGAGCGCGCGAAATCGTAGTACTGTTCCACCAGCAGGATCGTCATTTCGCCCTGCTGCGCGAGCAGGCGGATCACGCGCTCGATATCTTTGATGATCGAAGGCTGGATGCCCTCGGTGGGCTCGTCCAGGATCAGCAGTTTCGGCTGCATGGCGAGCGCGCGGCCTATCGCTAGCTGCTGCTGCTGTCCGCCGGAGAGGTCGCCGCCGCGCCGGGCGAGCATGTCCTTCAGCACCGGGAACATGTCGAAAATCTGCGGCGGAATCGCGACGCCGCGGCCCTTGGTCGCTAGGCCCATGCGCAGGTTTTCTTCCACCGTA
Source organism: Burkholderiales bacterium (assembly GCA_027457185.1). Classification (GTDB taxonomy): domain Bacteria; phylum Pseudomonadota; class Gammaproteobacteria; order Burkholderiales; family SG8-39; genus 2-12-FULL-64-23. The sequence continues at coordinate 1,721 of DAIDTN010000203.1, forward strand.
AGGCGCGGAAAGATTTCGCGTCCCTGTGGCACGTAGCCTATGCCCAGGCGTGCGCGCGCATAAGGTGCGAGCGCGGCGATGTCCGCGCCGTCGAACGCGAGCGAACCGGACCTGACCGGCACCAGGCCCATCAGGCATTTCAGCAGCGTGGTCTTGCCCACACCGTTTTTTCCGAGGAGCGTGGTGCACCCCGCGGGAATGTCGAAGCTGACGTCGCGCAGCGTGTGGCTGCCGCCGTAATATTGATTGAGGCCCGTTATGCGTAACATCGTCGCATGTCACGAGCGGGCTTGCGCGCCGCGCGCGCCAACCGTGTTTTCCGTACGGATGAAAAGCACATCCGTACAAAAGACACGGTTATTGTAAAAAGCAAAAACGGCTTGGGGTTGTTTTTATGCGAGATCGCCGATTGCGTGCGGATATGCTTTTCGTCCGCGCGCAATCGGCGATCCGCGCGGAAGGTTTCTCGTCCGCGCAACAGCGCAACCCTGCAGCAATGGGGAGTGCGAATTAGATCACCGCGAATAAACACTTGTCAGCGCCCCAGGTACACTTCGATCACGCGCTGGTCGTTCTGCATCTGCTCTATGCTGCCTTCGGCGAGCACGCTGCCCTCGTGCAGCACCGTCACTTTGCGCGCGATGCCAGCGACGAAATCCATGTCGTGTTCGACCACGATGAGCGAGTGCTTGCCGGCGAGGGTCTTGCACAGCTCGCCGGTGCGCGCGGTCTCCTCGTCGGTCATGCCCGCCACCGGTTCGTCAAGCAACAACACGCGCGGCTCTTGCATCAACAGCATGCCGATCTCCAGCCACTGCTTCTGGCCGTGAGACAGCAGCCCGGCGGGGCGATCGGCTTCGGCGGCGAGATGGATCAGAGCAAGCGTTTCGGCGATACGGTCGCGCTGGGCCGCATCGAGCCGGGCGGTGAGGCTTGCGCGCACGCGCTTGTCGCATTTCATCGCCAGTTCCAGGTTCTCGAACACGCTGTGCTGCTCGAATACCGTGGGCTTCTGGAATTTGCGGCCGATGCCGGCGTGCGC
>DAIDTN010000204.1 GCA_027457185.1 Burkholderiales bacterium
CCGCAGCTGCTGACCCATTCCGACAGGGTGGACCGCATTGCCAGCGGATGTATCGGGTCGATGGTTCGCCTGCGGTAATGGTAATAGTGGGAAATCGCGCGCTCGACCGGGTCGCGCAACAGCGTAAAGAATCGGGTATCGGGCGGCAGCAGCTTGCTCAGTGACAGATCGAAATGGCCACGAATCAGGCGCAGGGTCTGCCGGTGCTTGATCGCCGACTTCAAACGGCGGAGTTTTGAAAACGAGATCACAGGCCTGGGCATGATCATCGGCTTGGGCACACTCAAAGACATTCCCCGCATCATGATTTCATAAGTCTCGTCAGGGGAATATTCGTGGGCAAGTATCGAATTAAGCGTGGTACCCGCAGTCTTGGGAATATGGACAAACGCAACCAGGCGGTTGTGATCGGGCCCCGCATTTGCTGGATTCATGGTTTTGTCCTCCGCAGATTGGTGCTGCAATTGCGTTGACAATCTCGTCCTTGAAATCACCGTGGTCCGGTCAGTCCATGTTTTCTGCTCCGTCGTCTCATTATCACGGCAAGCAATAGTGAGGATGGCCCCCTTACCAAAGAAATTTGTAACAGCGTGTAACCGGAATCACCTGCCTACGAGGGATACCCGTAACATTGTGTAACATCTGATTGGTGATTGGCGAATCGTCCATTCGGACGAGGCCTTTTGGCCGTTGCGTTTCCGCGATTCCGAATATATTGGTGACGGTGACCGCACAGGTCTCTACCGATCAGCCATCTCGATGAGCCGGATCGGTGGCCCAACTCGGATATGCGTGACTTCTAGGTCTTGCGAAAAATGACGTCCCACACGCCGTGGCCGAGCTTCAGGCCGCGGCTTTCGAACTTGGTCAGCGGCCGGTAGTCCGGCCGCGGCGCGAAATCCGCTGCGATATTGGCGAGCGCAGGCTCGGCACCAAACACAGCTAGGATCTGTTCGGCGTATTCCTGCCAGTCCGTGGCGGCATGAACGTAGGCGCCCGGCGCGAGGCGCGAGGCGAGCAGCGCGACGAATGCGGGCTGGATCAAGCGGCGCTTATGGTGGCGTTTTTTCGGCCAGGGGTCGGGAAAGAAAATATGCGCGCCGGCGAGCGTCGCCGGCGCGACCATGTGCTCCAGCACTTCGACTGCATCGTGCTGGATCAGGCGCAGATTGGTCAGACGACCTTCTGCGATGAGCTTGAGCAGGCTGCCCACGCCCGGCGTGTGCACCTCGATGCCGAGGTAATCGTTCTCCGGGTGCGCCTGCGCGATTTGCGCGGTAGTCTCGCCCATGCCGAAGCCGATCTCGAGGATCGTCGGCGCGCGCCGGCCGAATACCTGTTCGAAGGCGAGCGCGCCCGGCGCGTAGGCAATGCCGTAAACGGACAATAAGGTGTCGACCGCGCGCTGCTGCGCGTTGGACACACGGCCCTGGCGCAGCACGAAGCTGCGTATCGGCGGATGGGGAGATGAGGGCATCGGATGGGGCCCGCTGCCCGTTAAGAGCCGGGCCGGCCCTTAGGCAGCCTTGCCGATGATGCCTGTAGCGGGCGAACTCGGCGCGGCGGCGTACAGTTTCTTCGGCATGCGCCCGGCCAGATAGGCCTCGCGTCCGGCTTCGATCGCCTTTTTCATCGCCTGCGCCATGAGTATCGGATTCTTCGCTGCGGCCACCGCAGTGTTCATGAGCACGCCGTCGCAGCCGAGTTCCATCGCGATCGCGGCATCGGAAGCGGTACCCACGCCGGCATCGACGATCACCGGCACCTTGGCATTTTCCAGGATCAGCTGCAGGTTCCAGGGATTGAGTATGCCCATGCCCGAGCCGATGAGCGAGGCGAGCGGCATCACCGCAACGCAGCCGATTTCCTCCAGACGCTTCGCGAGAATCGGGTCGTCGCTGCAGTACACCATCACCTTGAAGCCGTCCCGTACAAGGGTTTCGGCCGCCTTGAGCGTTTCCATCATGTTCGGAAACAGGCTCTTCGCATCGCCCAGCACTTCCAGCTTCACCAGTTCGTGGCCATCGAGGAGTTCGCGCGCGAGGCGCAGCGTGCGCACCGCCTCATCCGCCGTGTAGCAGCCGGCGGTGTTGGGCAGGTACGTGTATTTCGACGGCGGCAAAGCATCGAGGAGCGAAGGCTCGCCCGCGTTCTGACCGATGTTGGTTCGACGGATCGCGACGGTGACGATCTCGGCGCCGCTCGCCTCCACCGCGCGGCGGGTTTCGTCAAAATCCTTGTACTTGCCGGTGCCGATGAGCAGGCGCGAGCCATAGGGCTTGCCCGCAATAGTCAGAGAGTCCATGGGATGCCTATACAGGTTCAGCGACGCTCACGCGCGCGTCGCAGGAGACGGAAAATTTACTATGTTGGCGATGAATCGATGATTCCGGGCCATGCTCAGCCGCCTCCTACCGCGACCACGATCTCGAGCCGGTCGCCATTGGCGAGCGCCGTCTGCGCGAAACGGCTGCGCGGCACGATCTCGCCGTTGCGTTCGACCGCAACGCGCTTGCCCGCGAGCTGCAGGCGCTCGAGCAGGGCGGCGACATCGGTGTCGGACTCGAAGCGCTGGGCGGCGCCGTTAACGTTGACTTCAATCACTGTCGCAACCTATATGAGCGGGGGGATTCTGCGGCGAGACGGCTGCAATGCCAGCACCGATTTTACGACAGTTACCGCCAGAGGTCATCATCGAATCGCAAGCGGCGGAGCGCGGACCGCCATTGTGTCAACGCGCAGGTGAGCGCCTGCTTCGCAGGGCGAGCATCAGCACAGCGGCGAGAGCGAATATCGCGCCGGCATAGAAAGTCACGCCCGGGCCGAACCGGACCCAAAGCTCACCTGCGAGCACGCTGGCGGCGAGCATCGCGACACCGCTCGCGAGATTGAAGAAGCCGAACGCGGTGCCACGCAAATTCGCCGGCGCGGCAGCGGCGACCATGGTTGCAAAGAGGCCCTGGGTCATGCCCAGATGCAAACCCCACAGACCCACGCCCAGGCCCACCGCGGCCAGTCCCTGCGCATGCGCCAGAACCAGGTCGGCGATGATCAGCGTCAGCAGCCCCGCGCCGAGCAATGCGAGGTGGCTCATGCGGTCCGCGAGCTTTCCCAGAGGATAAGCGGCAAGCGCATAGACGACGTTCATCACGACGAGCACCAAGGGTGCATAGTCATTCGGCAGTCCCTGCTGCTGCGCGCGCAAAATCAGAAATGCCTCGCTGAACCGGGCCAGGGTGAACACGCCGCCAACTGCGACCACGAACCAGTAGGCGCCGCCCATTTCGGCCAGCGTTTTCCATTGAATCGCAGCCGCCGGCTTGCGCAACGCTGCGCCCGTACCGGGCTCCTTCACGCCGAATATCAACAGCAGAACGGCGACAATGGCCGGAATCACGGCATACCAGAATACGATCCTGAAGTCCCCGGCCCAGTACAGCATCAACACCACGCCCAGCAGCGGGCCGAGAAAACCGCCTACCGTATCCAGCGACTGGCGCAGGCCGAAGGCCGCGCCGCGTATCTCCGCTGGCGCCAGATCGGCTATCAGCGCGTCGCGCGGAGCACCGCGTATGCCCTTGCCGATACGGTCCATGAAACGCGCGGCGAACACCCAGTCCACCGTCAGCGCAAGCGGGAACAGGGGTTTGGATACGGCGCCCAGGCCATAGCCGATCACTGCCAGGAATTTCCTTTTTCCGATGTAGTCGCTGAGCACGCCCGAGAACACCTTGACGATCAGGGCGGTGGCTTCGGCGACGCCTTCGACGATGCCGACGGCAAAGGCGGTGGCGCCCAGGCTGGACACCATGAATACCGGCAGCAGGCCGTGTATCAGCTCGGACGAGACGTCCATGAACAGGCTGACAAAGCCGAGCATCCAGATGCTGCGCGGTATGGCCGGCGACGTTTTCACAGGATGATTGACTTCAGCCAAGGTTGGCTATCGTACCGGAACTTCCAACCAGCGCGCCTGCCGTCGCGGAACCCCAAGCCGCTAGCGGCCGAATCGCTTTACCACGGTCATGAGTTCGTCGATCGCGGCTTCGCCATTGCCGGAGCGGATCGCGGAGCGCACGCAGCCCTTGGTGTGATTCGCGAGCAGTTGCAGGCCGAGTGCGTCCAGCGCGGACTGGATCGCCGAAATCTGTGTCAGCACGTCGATGCAGTAGCGATCCTCCTCGACCATTTTCGCCACGCCGCGGGTCTGCCCTTCGATCCGGTTCAGCCGCTTGAGCAGGGCCGACTTGTTCGGCTGCACCACCGCGTGTCCGGCGTGATGCTCGCACTCGTCCGCTTCAGGGCGCGACTTCAAACCCCGCCTCCACGACGCTGCGCTTGAGTTGCTCGAGTCCGACTTTGCCCGGGTCGTAGTCCACCACGGCGCTGCGCCTTTCCAGAGACACTTCGGCTTTCGCCACGCCGTCGAGCGCCTTCAACACATTGGTTACGCTGCGTACGCAGCCGCCGCAGGTCATGCCGGAAATTCCCAAAGTTACCGTTTGCATCTAAGTCTCCTTTCGATTTCAGGATGGAACAGACAATAAAACGCTCAACCGCGCCGCCAGCGCCGCAGCAGCAAGGAATTGCTGACCACGGATACCGAAGACAACGCCATCGCCGCCCCGGCGATCACCGGATTCAGCATCCCGGCCGCGGCTAGGGGTATGCCGAGCACGTTGTAAATGAAGGCGAAGAATAAATTCTGCCGGATCTTTCCCAGGGTGGCGCGCGACAGGCTGATGGCGTCGACGACCGAGAGCAGGTCGTTGCGCATGAGCGCAATATCGGCCGCCTCGATGGCGACATCCGAGCCCGCGCCGATGGCGAAGCTGACGTCGGCTGCGGCGAGCGCCGGCGCATCGTTGACGCCGTCGCCGACCATCCCGACCACCTGTCCTGCTGACTTGAATTCGGCCACCGCAGCGGCTTTTTCGCCCGGCAGTACCTGGGCCTTGTAGCTGCTGACGCCGGCGGCCGCAGCGATCGCTTTTGCCGTCGCGGCGTTGTCGCCGGTCAGCATCACCACCTCGACCCCCATGTCTTTCAGTTTTGCGACCGCTTCGCGCGAGCTTGCGCGCAGCTTGTCCGCGATCGCGAGATAGCCGAGGATGCGCCCGCCGCCGCCGACCGCTATCACGGTCTTGCCCTGCGCGACCAGCGGGTCGATCGCCGCGGCGTCGATGGCCAGGCCCGAGTGCGCGAGAAAGTCCGGCGCGCCCAGGAGCAGCGTCTGTTGTGCGCCGAGCGCCGGAACGTCGAGCCTTGCCTGCACGCCCTTGCCGGTGACGGAGCGGAAATCGCGCACCGGTGTTGGCGATATCGCGAGCTGTTTCGCATATTCCAGCACCGCATGCGCCAGCGGGTGCGCCGAGCCCGATTCGAGGCTCGCCGCCGCCGCAACCAGGGCGCGCGCGGAGAAACCCGCGGCGGGAAGCACATCCGTCACCACCGGCTTGCCCTCGGTCAGCGTTCCGGTCTTGTCGACAATCAGCGTGCGGATCTTCTCCGCCTGCTCCAGCGCCACTGCGTTCTTGACCAGCACCCCGACCTGCGCGCCGCGCCCGGTGCCGACCATGATGGCCGTCGGCGTCGCCAGGCCGAGTGCGCACGGGCAGGCGATGACCAGCACCGCGACCGCGTTCACCAGCGCCGGCGCGAGCTCCCCGCCTATGCCCCACCACAGCGCGAAAGTCAGCGCGCTGATCGCGACCACCACCGGAA
>DAIDTN010000205.1 GCA_027457185.1 Burkholderiales bacterium
TGAACAGCCTGATCCTGCGCCTGCTGTTTCCGCTCGCGGCGGTCGGGTTCGCCCTGCTCGCCGCCGGGCACGGCTGGGGATTGCTGAACGCCTTCGCAGTGCCGTTCTGGTGGGCGTTTGCTCTGTCGGTGATCGCGCTCGATTTTGCCATCTATCTGCAGCATGTGATGTTCCATGCGGTGCCGGTATTGTGGCGCCTGCACCGGGTGCATCACGCCGACGCGGACTTCGACGTGACCACCGGCGCGCGCTTTCATCCGATCGAGATCCTGCTGTCGATGCTGATCAAGTTCGCGGCTATTGCGCTGCTCGGGGCGCCGGCGGCGGCGGTGCTGGTGTTCGAGGTGCTGCTGAACGCCACGGCGATGTTCAACCACGCCAATCTGCGGCTGCCCGAAGCCGTGGACCGCTGGCTGCGCCGGTTGCTGGTGACACCCGAGATGCATCGCATCCACCATTCGATGGAACCTGACGAGGCGAACAGCAACTTTGGTTTCAACCTGCCCTGGTGGGACCGGCTGTGCGGCACCTATCGCGCGCGCGCGCGCCTGCCGCAGGAGATCATGGCGATCGGCGTGAAGGGGCTCACCGGCAGCGACGCAGCGGTCAAGCTCACCGGCATGCTTGCGCTTCCGTTCGCGCGCGCGGGCGGCGGCTATGCCATCGGCAGCGCGCCGGAGTCCGGTCATGAAGCCAGGTAACGCAGCCCGCATTGGGCTCGCCCTGGCACTGGCCGCGGGCCTGCTCCTGGCATTCGCGAACCGCCAGGCGCTTAGCGGAGACGCGCTTTCCCATTGGTTGGCAGAAGCCGGCGTGTGGGCGCCGTTGGCCTTTATCGCCTTCTACGCCGTGGCGACCGTGTTGTTCCTTCCCGGAGCGGTGCTGACGCTTGCGGCAGGCGCGCTGTTTGGCGCCGTGCCGGGCGCACTGTACAGCCTCATCGGCGCCACGCTGGGCGCCGTGCTCGCCTTCGTTATTGCGCGCTACCTCGCCGCGGACTGGGTCGCGCGCAGGGTCGGCGGCAGGCTGAAGCAGCTGATCGAGGGTGTGGAAGCCGAGGGCTGGCGCTTTGTCGCCTTCGTGCGGCTGGTACCTCTGTTTCCGTTCAACCTGGTCAACTATGCGCTCGGCCTGACGCGCATCCCGCTGGCTGCCTACGCCGCCGCGTCTTTCGTCTGCATGTTTCCCGGCGCACTCGCCTATGCCTGGCTCGGTCACGCCGGACGCGAAGCCCTTGCCGGCGGCACAGGAGCGATCCGCAACGCTCTGTTCGCGCTGGCGCTGCTCGCGTTCGTCGCCTTCCTGCCGCGGCTCGCACGACAGTATCGCCAGGCCGGCATCCGCTGGATCGATAGCAGAAGCCTCAAAGGAAGACTTGAACAAGGCGACAAGCCCTTGCTTATCGATGTCCGCGACGCCGAGGATTTTGCGGGCCCACTCGGCCACATTCCGGGGGCGCGCAACATCCAGCTCGGCGAACTGCCTGCGCACCTGGCGGAACTCGATCAGTCAAAGCGGCAGGCGCTGACGCTGGTGTGTCGAACCCATAAGCGCTCGCTGACGGCGGCCCATCAGCTCAAACAAGCCGGCTTTAGCGACGTCAGTATCCTGCGTGGCGGCATGGAGCAATGGAACCGCGAAGGGCTCACGATCGCGCGCGAAACCAATCTGTAATAAAAAAAGGAAAACTGCATCATGAAGAATCTGTTCATCCTTAATGACGCCCCGTACGGCAGCGAGCGCAGCTACAACGGCCTGCGTCTCGCCGGAACCCTGTCGAAGGCCGAAGGCGAGAAAGTGAAGCTGTTCCTGCTCGGCGATGCCGCGTCCTGCGCCAAGCGCGGGCAAAAGGTTGCCGAGGGTTTCTACAATATTCAGCTCATGCTCGGTCGCGTGGTGCGCAACCAGGCCGAAGTGGGGGTGTGCGGCACCTGCATGGATGCGCGCGCGCTCGCCGATGCGGAACTGATCGACGGTACCCACAGAAGCACGCTTGCAGAGCTGACGTCCTGGACGCAGTGGGCGGACAAGGTGATCGTGTTCTGAGGCAATGGGCGTGGTGCCGGAAAACTTCAGTTTTTCTGCCAGTGCCGGCGCGTGTCGTGCCGGCGGTCCGGTCCGGCACGGGTCGCGGCACAAGGTGCCGCCGAATGCGCATTACCGAAGAGGTGAGAAATGGCTATGACCCGAAAGCGGGGCCTGATCGTTGGTGCCGGCATCGCTATCGTCGCGGTCTTCCTCGGCTGGCGCCTGGTGCGTCCGATGGACATCTTCGTGGTTACGAAGAACTTCGAGCGGCCGATCGACACCGGCAAGCTTGCGCCGCCGCCCGAAGCGCTCAGCGCCAGCGCCTGCGGCGCCTGCCACCAAGCGATTTACGCGGAATGGAAAACGAGCATCCACAGCCGGGCCTGGACCGATCCGTACTTCAGGGTCGACTGGAAGTTCGACGGTGCGCAGCAGATTTGCAAGAACTGCCACATTCCGCTTGACCGGCAACAGGAACACAAGGTGCTCGGTTTCCGCGACGCGGAGAAATTGAAGCCCATCCTCGCCGACAACCCCGATTTCGATCCCAAGCTGCAGCACGAAGGCGTGACCTGCGCCGCCTGCCACTTCAAAGACGGCAAGATCCTCGGCGTCCATGGCGACCTCGATGCACCGCATCCGGTCGAGAAGCTCGCGGACGCGAACGAAATCTGCTTGCGCTGCCACATCGTCCAGGGTGCGCGCTGGGACACCTTTTACCGTTATCCTCCGTGCGGCACCGCCGCCGAAATCGAAGCCGGCGCGGGCCGGTGGCAGGGACGCAGCGGCGAGCTGACGGTACGCAACGCGAGCGAACTTGGCTGCGTGCAGTGCCACATGCCGGCGGTCGAGCGAGCGCTGGTCGAGGGCGGCCGAATAAGGCATGCGCGCCGCCACCTGTGGCGCGGCGGCCACGACCCGGCAATGGTGAAACAAGGGCTGGATATCCGCTTCGCGGAAACCGGCGCGGACGCGGCGGATCGGCGCGCCTTCGCGCTGACCTTGACCAATGTCGGCGCGGCCCATTTTTTGCCCACCGGAACCCCTGACCGCTATCTGAGCGTGCGCTTGCGCGTGCTCGACCGCGATGGCCATGCGCTCGAAGAACAACGGCACTCGCTGAAACGGACAACCATGTGGCGCCCCTTCATCGTCGACCTGTGGGACACGCGCCTGCCGCGCGGACAGCCGCGCACTTATCGCATCGAGTTCCCGGCTGCGAGCAAGCCCGCGCCAGCCGCGGTCGAGGCCGTGGTTCGCTATCACCTGCTCGACGAAGCACGGCGCGCGCGCATCGGCTACGCCAACGCCGAACCGATCGCCTACGAAGTGTTTCGCAGCCGCATTGCGCTGGCGCGGGGGCTGTGAGGATAGCCCGGGCGCAGCCGTTACATTGCGCAGGGCTGAGATGCGCCATTGGACGCACAACAGATACGCGTCTATCCTGAACAGCATATTTATTGAAGGCTGATTCAATGAACTGGAAGGAGGGCATCCGCCAACCTGGCGTGGCTGCGGCACTTGGGGCTGCTCTGCTTTTCGGCGCGGCAACGCCGTTGGCGAAATGGCTGCTCGATTCCGTGAGTCCGGGGCTGTTGGCTGGATTGCTCTACCTTGGTTCGGGGATTGGGCTGACGCTGTATCGCCGTCTGGTGCAGGCACCTGCCGTTCGCCTTCCCCCGAATGAGCTGTCCTGGTTTGCCGGAGCAATTGTGGCGGGCGGCATCGTTGGCCCGGTGCTGTTGATGATCGGGCTGGCCGGCATGCCTGCATCTGGCGCCTCCCTCTTGCTGAATGCAGAGGGCATGTTCACTGCGCTGCTGGCATGGCTCGTTTTTCGGGAAAACTTCGACCGGCGCATCGCGCTTGGCATGGGCGCGATCGTGGCAGGCGCACTCGTCCTGAGTTGGCCGGGTGAAGCGCGGTTTGCCGGACTCTGGCCCGCGCTGGCGGTCCTAGGCGCGTGCTTCGCCTGGGGTGTCGACAACAACCTGACGCGCAAGATATCGCTTACCGATGCCACCTGGATCGCCTCGGTGAAAGGTCTGGTGTCCGGCGCCGTCAATTTGGTTCTTGCCTTCTCGTTGGGCGCTGCAATGCCGGCACTGCCGTATTTTGCGGGTGCGATGTGTCTGGGATTCCTGGCCTATGGGGTGAGCCTGGCTTTGTTCGTGGTTGGCTTGCGCCACCTGGGCACGGCACGTACGGGCGCTTACTTCTCGGTTGCGCCGTTTTTCGGCGCCACACTGGCCTTGCTCATGGGGGAATCGGTCACGATGCGGCTACTCGTCGCCGGCGGCTTGATGGCACTGGGTACATGGCTGCACCTGACCGAGCGTCATGAACATGCACATGGCCACGAAAAGATGTGGCACGATCATGAACATGTCCACGATGAACACCACCAGCACGAGCATGATGCCCCGGTGGCCCCCGGAGCCAGGCATCGCCATGCGCACCTGCACCAAGCGCAGACACACACGCATCGGCACTTTCCCGACGCTCACCACCGGCACCATCATTAATTTCCATTGGAGCAACACCGTGCCTGCGACTGGATGATTCCTGACGCTGTGCTTTGAATCCTGCGTCGAGGCAGTGCAGGCAGACGCCGCCGGTCAAACGTGCCTGAGGACGCGCTTACGCAGAAATTTCTCCCGATGTTCACCCGGCCCACCGCCGAAACCGGGCTCGCCCAAGAGTACAATAAGCACGCGGGCAAAGGCGCGACTCGGCCCGGTCGATGCCGGGCATGCCTTGCGCAAACGCCATCAGCTGCTCAGCCAATCGAGTATGGGTGAATGCCATGAATAAAATCCTGAAATACGCATTGTTCACTGTACTCGGCATCATCGTCGTCCTGATTGCGGTGGCGGTATACATCGCCGCGACCTTCAACCCGAATGACTACAAGCCGCAGATCGTGCAACTCGTGAAGGAAAAACTCGATCGCACGCTCAAGATCAACGGCGACATCAAGCTGACGTTCTATCCGGCGCTGGGCGCCGATCTTGGCGGGCTGGCGCTGTCCGAGCGTGGGAGTGCAAAGGAATTCGCGTCGGTCGAGGCGGCGCGCGTGTCGCTGCAGCTGTTGCCGCTGCTGTCGCGCGAACTGGTGGTCAGCCGGGTCGAAGTGCGCGGCCTGCGCGCGAATCTGGTCAAGCACAAGGACGGCAGCACCAATGTGGACGACCTCACTGGCGGCGAAGCGGGCAAAGCGAAGCAGGCGCCCGGCGCGGAGGAAAAGCCGGCGCAGAAGCCGATTCAGTTCGACATCGATCACGTGCTGATCCAGGACGCCAGCCTGGGCT
>DAIDTN010000206.1 GCA_027457185.1 Burkholderiales bacterium
AAACACGGCCGCAAGCGAGGCAGCAACGGCGGCAACGCCGGCGGCGGCGCAGGCGGCGGCGGCGGTGGCACAGACGGCGGCCAGTGCGGCAGGCGCCCAGGCGTCCGCGGCGACGGCACAAGCGACGGTGGCGGTGGCTACGGTGGGCGGACAGGTGGCGCAGGCCGCGGCGGCGCAAGCGGCCGCAACCCAGGCGGTAGTGCAGGCGCAGGCGGCGGTAGCGCAGGTGCAGGTGGCGACGACGGCCGGAACCCAGGCGTCAACGGCGACCACGGGAGCCGGCGCACAGGCGGCGGCGAGCGCGGCCAACGCGGCGGCCAGTGCGGCCGGCGCCCAGGCGTCGGCGGCGACGGCGCAAGCGGCAGTAGCGATAGCGCAGGCGACCGGAACGACGGCGCAGATAGCGACGATACAGGCAGCGGCGACGCAGGCGACGACGCAGGCTCAGGCCGCGACGGCAGAGTCGCAGACGGCGGCCACGGCCGCAACCCAGGCGTCATCGGCGACGACTGCGGCGGCGGCGACTGCTGCTGCAGCGCAGGCTCAGACGGCGGCCCAGGCGGCTCAATCGACGGCGTCGCAAGCGACGAATACGGCGGCGCAGGCGACGGCAGCAGTACCCGTGGTTGCACCTATAGTCGTACCGGCAGCAGCGCCGGCAGTCGCGCCGGTGGTGACTCCCGCAGCGCCCGCGCCGGTGGCGACACCGACGGTGGCACCGCCGGCGATCGCGCCAACGGTCACGCCGCCGCCGATTCTGTGCGGCGGTAGTCCCTGCTAGCAGGGCGGAACCTTGTCCACAGGCCAGGCAGTGAAAGCTGCCCGGCCTGTTTCTTTTCATGAGCCCCGATTACGAACGACCATCGGCGAATCGCTGGCCGTTCGTCCTCTATCTCGCGCTGATCGTGTGGGCGCCGATTCCGCTGGGGAGCAACCGGCCCTGGGCCTGGGCGATTCTCGAACTCTGGGTATTTGCGCTTGCGATCTGGTGGCTGTTCGATTTTGCGCGGGGCAAGGCGCGCCTACCAGCCGCGTTCACCGGAGCATGGCCCGCGCTGCTCTGCGCTTCGCTATGGCTGGCTTACGTTTGGCTGCAACTGCTGCCGCTGCCGCTCGAACTGCTTAAACTTCTTTCGCCTGAGGCCGCGCGCGCGCACGCCGCCGCCACGTGGCCGGTTCCAATAAGCGCCGCGCCGCTGACCCTGGATAGCTACGGGACGCTGGACGGCGCCTTGAAAAGTGCCGCATACGTGGCGTTTTTTGCGCTGAGCCTCGCCCTGCTCGATCGGCACGAGCGCATCGCCGCAGCGGCATACACACTGGTCATATCAGGGTTCGCGCAAGCGATGTACGGCGGTCTGTCCGCGCTTTCCCACCCTGGCACGTCTGCGCTTGGTTCATTTGCGAACCGCGATCACTTGGCGGGATACCTCGTCATGTGCCTGTCCACGGGGCTGGGTTTGCTGATTTCCAATCTGACCGGAGACGTCGCGCGCAGCTGGAAGCAGTTCTTCAGGAATATCATCGCCCTGATCCTGAGCCCGAGGATGCTGCTGCGCCTGGCGCTGGTGGTGATGGTGATCGCATTGGTGCTGACGCACTCGCGCATGGGCAACACTTCGTTTTTCGTGAGCCTGTTGATTGCCGGCAGCGTCGGCCTGCTCCTGGCAAAGCGCGCGACCAAATCGATGGTGGTCCTGATCGCGAGCCTGATCGTCATCGATATCTTCATCGTCGGCGCCTATTTCGGGGTGCAGAAAGTGCTGAACCGAATCGAACAGACAAAAATGCAAACCGAGAATCGCCCCGACATCGCGCGCGATACGCTGCGAATGTGGAAGGTCTATTCGGTGTTCGGCTCGGGGCTGGGTTCGTTCCACGTGGTATTTCCGCGCTATTCGCGACAGGATCTGGGCGCGCTCTACACCCACGCGCACAACGATTATCTGGAGTTCGCCAGTGAAACCGGCGTCGTCGGAATCACGCTGCTCGGCCTGCTGGTGTTGACCTCGCTGCTGGCGGCATTGCGCGCGCAGATCCGCCGGCACGACCCGCTCATGCGCGGCATTTCCTTCGGCGCGCTGATGGCCATGATCGCGCTGGGTCAGCACAGCACGGTGGATTTCAATCTTCAGATCCCCTCGAATGCGCTGACGTTCATGCTGGTGCTCGCATTCGCCTGGATCTCCCTGTGTCACAGCTATCCCGGCAAATCGCAATCCTACGAACAGGCGCGGCAAGCACCGTAAATATGGTTCCGCGTCCGAGCGCCGCTGCTCCAGGCTCGCAATCTAATCTGTCCTGGCGACACGGAATCCCATATAGAAATCGCGGTCGCCCGAACCAATGAGGAAGCGGAAGTCATAACTGACGAACGCCGGACTATCCACCCAGCCACCTCCGCGCAGCACGCTCTCGTTGCAATTCGAGCTGGTCCGATCACCGCCAACCGAGGGCGGACCGGTCTGCTCTGCGTTCCAGCAATCCTCGGTCCATTCCCAGGCATTGCCCAACATGTCGTACAAGCCGAACGCGTTCGGCGGATAGCTGCCGACCGGCGCGGTGTAAGCGTGGTGATCGTCGCAATCGTGGAATGTCCAGCTCGCGGCGATACCCGGCACATCGCGCTTTGCGCTCGCATCGGCCACGTTGGCGTAACGGCAGGCTGCGCTCGTGTCATCGCCCCAGGGGCGGGACCCTTGCGCGCCCGCGCGCGCAGCGTATTCCCACTCCGCCTCGGTAGGCAAGCGATAGGGTTTGCCCGTTTTCTTAGTCAGCCATTCGGTATACGCCTTGGCGTCGTACCAGTTGACGCAGACCACCGGATCCCTGTCCGTTTGCGCGAAGCCCGGATGGCGCCAGTCCTTGGATGCATCCTGCACGTACATGCTGCCGTTCCAGGCAAAGCATCCGCCGCTGGTGGAATGCCCGCTTTCCCGCACGAAACGCGCGAACTGGGCCTTGGTGACTTCGTATCTGCCCACGCCGATCGCCCTCGGCATCACCAGGGAACGCGGCGGCGCGTCCGTACTCATCGGCGCCGCCTCGCTTTCGGGCGAGCGTATGCTGAGGGTCCCCGGCGGGATCACCACCATCTCCGGACAATCGGCACAGTCGCGAAACACCGTCCCCGGCGCGAGGTCCTGCAAATGCTTGTCTTGCAGCGTGGACTGCGGCGTCTGCACCGCCGCTCGCGTAGCCCCAGGATCGCGCTGTCGCGCAAGCAGGGGCGAACTGAGTGCGAGCAACAGCGCGGCGAATACGAAGCGGAGAATACCGGCACACACGGCGGTTACCCTCATATGAGCCTTGCATACTTGACGCCGATGGAGCTTAAGCAGCAACATTCAGTCGTATCCGTTTATCAACCCGGAGCCGCTATCTGGAAATAGACGGCCCGAAATATCAGAGGCAGGTCATTCGTGCGCAGGAAGCAATCCAGCGCCTCCTCGGGCTTGCACACCACCGGCTCGTTCTCGTTGAACGAGGTGTTCAGCACCATCGGCACCACCGTCAGCTCGCGGAATGCCTCAATCAGCGCGTAGTCGCGCGGGTTAATGTCACGCTCCACGGTTCGATACCACCTCGAATCCGCTGTTTCTGCGCGTTACCACTGCGACGGCGGTTTGCGCGAGGTATGAAAAACGCGCAGGATTTCGATACGCTGTTGGCGTACGCGATACGGGATCAGGTAATGAGTGTTGGCGACAGGCAATTCGCGGGTTCCTGGCACCCGGCCCGGTTGTCCCAGCCCGGGCTGGTGTTTCAGTAGCTCAACTGCGTGAACAATACGTGCGACGACTTGTTGTGCGGCCTGCGGATTATCCTGTGCGATATACGTGGCTTCTTCGTCAAGATTAAGGAGTGCCTTGCGCAGCCAGGCGAGTTCCAGGGGCTTTACGCCGGCTTGCGCCATTTGCCAAAAACCTTATTCGCTTCGGAGGGCTTCGCGAAGTCTCCCGCATCCGCTTCTTGCAGCGCGGTCTTAATTTCGCGAATCTGCCATTCATTAAGATCGACAAAAGCGCGAATAGCTTCGGCCGCGAGGAAGGACTTGCTGCGGTGGGTGGCATCGGCCAGATGATCCAGGCGCGCCTTCACGGTCGCGTCGAGACGGATGGAAATCGTGGTGGATTCGGCCATGATGAGTCCTTGTGTCAGAATGCACACATTCTCACACAGTGCTGTCGCCTATGCCAGCCAGATAGAAGGTGTGCGGAGCTTGCGTGTGCTCGGTGGTGGCATTCAGCAAGCGACGATTGACCCGACATTTGAGCAAACTTGCCGGTTGCTTCAAATCAAGCTCAACCGGCGATTGCGCGCCGCATCCGGTACCACGCCGCGCCGACCCACTCGTGCAAGACGTAGCGCGACAAATCCAGCCCTTTCACCGTGGGCACGAAGTCGGTCACGTTCAAGGGCGCGGACGCGCGGAAATCCATCGGCGCCGGCACCACCTTCAGTCCCGCGGCTTCGAACGCACGCGCCGCCCGTGGCATGTGAATCACGTCGGTCACCAGCACCACCGTCCTGATCTTTCCGCCGGCCAGCGCTTTCGCGACGTAGAGCGCGTTCTGGCGCGTATCGAAACTCTTGTCTTCGACCAGCGTCACGTGCCGCCCGAATCCGTTCTCGAGCAGATTCTTCATCAGATCGGCTTCGCCCAGCGCACCGCCGTCCGGGCTGCCGCCCGACCCCGCCAGCGGCAGTCCGGTACGGGCCGCCAGTTGCGCGGCGAACACCGTCCTGCGCAACGAGGCCCCGGAGAGCGCCTCGTGCTCCGGGTACTCCAGGGCGCCAAGGTGTCTCCCACCACCGAGCACCACGATCATCGACTTATCGGGCGCGAGGCCCTTGGCGATCCGCAGGTCCAGCGGCGGCCAGCGCGCCTCGAACGGCGCCGCAAGCTGGTAGGCCACCACTTTGAGCGTAAGCAGCGCGAACGCCAGGAGCGAGACCGCGGCCAGCCAGCGCGCCCAGCGGTGCGTTCTGCCCCAATAAAGTCCCGCCGCCAGCAGTACGATGAACACCCCCGGTGGGAGAATCATCGACGCGATCAGATTGGTCACGGACCAGACTATAGAATCCATAGCGGCTTATTTTCGCACGGATGGCTGCGCCGAAGCTGCGCCCTTCAAGCCGCCGTCACAACTCCCGCAGCAATTGCAGCCAGGCTTTGAGCGCGATCCTTTTGTCGTAGCGCTCGCACGCTAGAACCCCGCTTCCCGTAGGTGACGCAACGCGAGGATGGATACCTGGCGGCTGTCAAAACGGTAGAGCACGTCGTACCCGCTTTCGCCGAAGTCGATCGGCCAAATGCGGTATTCCGGGTCAGACTCCGCGAAGGCGCGCCCAAGGCCGGACTGGGATTCCAGAATACGAACCTGGCTGCGTATCGCGCCAACGGCACGCCGTGCCGCGTCGGGATTCTTCGATGCAGGAATCGATACAGGCGCTGCCCGTCGGCCAGCGCCGGACCGGTCCAGATCAGCCGTGGCATCCCGGCGGATCAGCGCTGTTACCTGTCTCCAACCGCGCGAGCCACGCGTCGGCCTCTGCGCCAGTTACATGCTGGCCAGTCGCCTGATAGTGTTCCCAGGCATCCTTTCCGGCCTGAAGAAACGCCTGTCGCTTCTCCTCGCGATCGAGATATTGCACGATGGCTTCGCGCATCAGCCAATGCGCTGGTCGCTGGCGTTGGCCGGCCAACGCTTGCATTCGACTCTTGATGGATTCATCCAAGCGAACACTGATGGGGGTAGTCATGATGTACCTCGATGCGGTGTTACTAGAAGGCA
>DAIDTN010000207.1 GCA_027457185.1 Burkholderiales bacterium
GACGAAGCGACGACGGACGGTGCGAGCACCGAGGAAAATCGCAGCGAAGGCGATAACAACGCGGTCCAAGGCGGCACGGGCAATGACCAGCCCCAGGACGATGCGCGCAAAGAGGACGTCAAAACCGACTGACGATGTAGGCTGAGCCGGAACCGCGAGCGACAGCTTTTCGTGTTTCCGTATTCGCAGTGAAGGTCCGCTGTCACAATTCGCCAGTGACCGCAACGTGGCGACTGCGGCCCTTCACTCTTAAAAGCTGCGCGGCCGGTGACAGTCTGAACCCGCTGGTGGCGATGGCTCTTAGCGCTTTCTTGCCTGGGGGACTGCTCCAGGCTGCTTGCCGGCGTTCAGTTGTTGGATGCCGCTGACGGCAGCAGACCCGAAACGGGCGCTTACATTTTCTGAAAGCGGTCGTTTGAGAAATCAGCGAAGATCTGCCGTACCTCGCTACGGTTTCTAACCCGACAATCAATAACTAAATTCAGCGATCTCCAAATTGTTGTCCTTCGCAGGCCAGTTCTGCATGGTGATCGTTTCGTCGTTGAAGCGCGCAGGCACTGGCCGCAGTGGTTCTGCCGGCAGGAGTAGTTTACCGGCCGATGCGCCGGGCACGCCGGGGTTAATTCCGGGCGGCACCTTGCCGTCGAGCAGGAAGATATCGCGACCAACGCCGAAGTAACCGCGCGGCCGGCTGATCATGACCACGCTGCCGGCGCTCGCATCGCCCTTGGCAAAGTTTTCAGGACGCAGGTCCACGATATCGCTCGAACGCGGAAACGGCGAGCGGTAAATATGCGTGATCGCGTGCCCCGGCACCTCGACAACGAATTCGTAATAGGCATCCGGCTTCGCCGTGAACGGCCCCCACAAGCCATCGGCAGCGGTAGTTTTCGCGTGCACAGCCGCCCCCTCGCGCGCGCCGGTCGTCGGCGACACTTGGTAAATTTCCACTCTCGCACCGGCCACGGGCAGATTGGTGGGCACGCCGCCCGGCATGTCGTTCACCTTGCCGTTCAGCACCACTTCGGCTTCGGGCACTATGGCCGTGCGCGCAGGCGGATGGCCGGTGATGAACCGATACATCTGGGCGAAAGCGAGCGCACTGAAGCCGGTCTCGCGGTGATCGAGTTTCGGGATCACCACGTTTTCCGCACCCTTCAGCGCGGGACCATCGTAGCCGACACCGGTCGGCGTCCCCGGCTTGCCGAGAAATCTGGCGTCGGGCTGCGCATACTTGTCGTTGTTGTCGCTGCGTATGGTCATAAAGCGCACGCCCGCAACCACCTCGTCCGGCCCGGCGTTGAGCTGCGTCAGGAACGCGCCTTTGCCGTTGAACTCGCTGCCGCGCGTCTGCTCCCAGTCGAACACGCCGTGATTGTGCGTGCCGCATAGCACTGCCGCCGACACATACGCGGCGCCGCCGCCGTTCTTGAGGTAATTGCGAATGGCATAGCCGCCGCGCGATTGTCCAATGAGCACGACCTTGTCGCGGCCGGTAAGCTTGCGCACCTCGGCGACTTTCTGTGCAAGCTCGGCCATCTGCTCCGCGGTGGAGGAACGCAGCGGCTGCGGCTTGGCGTCTACGTCGCGCGCCAGCGGATTCGGAAAATCGATGGCGAACAGCATCTTCGGATCGTAGCCGTTCGATTCGAAGCGCCACTCAGTGGTTTCCCACAGCGCCGCAGTATCGCCGTTGCCGTGCACGAACACGATGGGCTGTTGCTGTTGTGTGTCCGGCTGGAATACGGCGCAGGCCGCCAATAAGAGCAACAAGGGCAGCGCACGGGCGCCGCGTAGTAGAGCGTACATGGTTTTCTCCCGAGATTGCGTTGAACGCAGAAACAGCAATATGCGCCCGTTTAGACCTCGCCGTATACACCTTTAAGGTTTGTGGTGCCTCCATTGGCTCTCGCTCCGATTCGCCGAGCCGACCGAGGCTTGGAAGGCTCAGTCTGTCCGATTGAGGTGACGAGCGGAAGTCCGCGAGGGGATATCTAATCGACCGCGCTTGGCCGAGTATCGCCATCTCCGGAACAAGGTTTTGTATGAAAGTTTGGGAGCCTCACGCCACGGGGACAGCCCAATCGCGATAATGCCCGGTTTCGCCGCCGTCGGGCGCCGGGTGGTTGCTATAATGGCCTTTTCGTGCGCGCGACCGCGGTTCACGATACCAGCGCCGATCCCATTCTTCCTGCCGTCCGTCATGAATACACTGAAGACCAACCTGAACGCGCGCTCCGCCGAATTCAGGATCAATGCCGGGGCAATGTCGGCCCTGGTCGACGATCTGCGCGCCAAGATCGACCAGGTCGCTGCCGGCGGCGGCGAGGCCGCCCGCGCCAAGCATGTCGCCCGCGGCAAGCTGCTGCCGCGCGAGCGCGTGCGCACCCTGCTCGATGCGGGCTCGCCATTTCTAGAACTGTCGCAACTCGCCGCCCTCGGCATGTACGACAACGAGGCGCCCTGCGCCGGCATCATCACCGGCATCGGCCGCATCCTCGGCCAGGAATGCATGGTGGTGGTGAACGATGCCACGGTGAAGGGCGGCACCTATTTTCCGATGACGGTAAAAAAGCACCTGCGCGCGCAGGAAATCGCCGCGCAAAACAACCTGCCCTGGATTTAGCTGGTGGACTCGGGCGGGGCCAACCTGCCCACCTGGGAAGAGGTGTTTCCGGACCGCGAGCACTTCGGCCGCATTTTCTACAACCAGGCCAATATGTCGGCAGCCGGGATACCCCAGATCGCGGTAGTGATGGGCTCGTGCACCGCCGGCGGCGCCTATGTGCCGGCGATGTCGGACGAGACCGTCATCGTCAAGGGGCAGGGCACCATTTTCCTGGGCGGCCCGCCGCTGGTGAAAGCTGCCACCGGCGAAATCGTCACCCCCGAGGAACTCGGCGGCGCCGAGGTGCACACGCGCCAGTCCGGGGTCGCCGACCATTTGGCGCTGAACGATGCGCATGCCCTGTCGATCGCCCGCACCATTGTCGGCAACCTCAACCGCGTGAAACGCGTGAGCACGGTGCTGCGCGAGCCGCGCGAGCCGCTATATCCGGCCGAGGAGTTGCGCGGCGTCATCCCCGCCGACACACGCAAGCCCTACGACGTGCGCGAAATCATCGCGCGTATCGTCGACGCAAGTGAACTCGACGAGTTCAAGCAGAACTACGGCACCACGCTGGTCACCGGCTTCGCCCATATCCACGGCTATCCGATCGGCATCATCGCCAACAACGGCATCCTGTATTCCGAATCGGCGCTGAAGGCGGCGCATTTCATCGAACTGTGCTCGCAGCGCGGCATACCGCTCCTGTTTCTGCAGAACATCACCGGGTTCATGGTGGGCAAGAAATATGAAACCAGCGGCATTGCCCGCGACGGCGCCAAGATGGTTACCGCCGTGTCCTGCGCGCGTGTGCCCAAGTTCACCGTCATCATCGGCGGCAGCTACGGCGCCGGCAACTACGGCATGTGCGGCCGCGCCTACTCGCCCAGATTCCTGTGGATGTGGCCGAATGCGCGCGTGTCGGTGATGGGCGGAGCGCAGGCAGCTTCCGTGCTCGCGACGGTCAGGCGCGACGGCATCGAGTCCAGGGGCGGCAGCTGGAGCAAGGAAGAGGAAGAGGCATTCAAACAGCCGATCCTGGAGCAGTACGACCGCCATGGTCATCCTTATTACGCCAGCGCGCGCCTATGGGACGACGGCGTGATCGCGCCCGAAGATACGCGCAGGGTGCTCGGCCTTGCGCTCTCCACTGCGCTCAACGCGCCGATCGAGGCGACGCGCTTCGGCGTGTTCAGGATGTGATGGCCGAGTCCATCTACCTCACCGCCGAGCACGAAGCCCTGCGCGACCAGGTGCAGCGCTTCGTCGCCAAGGAGGTCGAGCCGTTCGGCGAGGCATGGGAGGAGTCCGGCTGCGTGCCGCGCGATGTACTGCGAAAAATGGGCAGCCTGGGATTTTTCGGCATCACTTATCCGGACACATACGGCGGCGCCGGCGCCGACGCCCTCACCAATCTGGTGTTTGCGGAGGCGCTGTCGCAATCCACGTTCGGCGGATTCGTCGTCACCGTTCTGGTGCACACCGACATGGCCTCACCACACCTCGTGCACGCAGGCTCGAAAGCGCAACTCGAGCGCTATCTGCGCCGCGTCATCCGTGGCGAATTGATCACCGCCGTGGGCATCACTGAGCCAGGCGCGGGCTCGGATGTGGCCAGCCTGCGCACGCGCGCGCGCCGCGACGGCGATGCCTGGGTGTTGAACGGCGCGAAGATGTTCATCACCAACGGCGTGCACGCCGATCTGTATTTCATCGCCGCGCGCACGGCGGAAGGAAACAGCGCGGACGCCAAGGGCTCGCGCGGCAT
This sequence comes from Burkholderiales bacterium, assembly GCA_027457185.1. Lineage (GTDB taxonomy): Bacteria > Pseudomonadota > Gammaproteobacteria > Burkholderiales > SG8-39 > 2-12-FULL-64-23. The sequence goes on from DAIDTN010000207.1 coordinate 4,377, forward strand.
TTCCATGTTCATCGTCGAGAAAGGTGCGCCCGGCTTTCGTGTCGGCCGCACGCTAAAGAAATCGGGCTGGCTGTGCTCCGATACGGCCGAACTCGTGTTCGAGGATTGCCGCATCCCGGCGGAAAACCTGCTGGGCGAAGAACATTGCGGGTTTTACGCGCTGATGAAAAACTTTCAGACCGAACGCATCGCGCTGTCGGCCATGGCAGTCGGGCACGCCACCCAGGCATTGCGGCTAACGCTGGCCTACGTGCTGCAGCGCAAGGCTTTCGGCGGTGTGCTGTTCGACAAGCAGGCGATACGCCAGCGTCTGGCCATGCTGGATGCGAAAAACCAGGCGGCGCGCCAGTTTCTTTATCATTGCGCCTGGCTGGTCGCACAGGGACGCGATTGCGTGCGCGAAGTGTCCATGGCGAAGGCGCTCACCGGCGAACTGGTGAACGAAGTGATGTACACCTGCCAGCAATTTCACGGCGCCATGGGCTATATGCGCGAAACTGCGATCGAGCGCCTGACGCGCGATGCGCGCGTGCTGGCCATAGGCGGCGGCGCCACCGAAGTGATGCTGGAAGAGGTGGCG
>DAIDTN010000208.1 GCA_027457185.1 Burkholderiales bacterium
GAGAACTCCTGCACTTTGTGGTCGCCGCGATGCGCTGCCACGCAGCGGCGAAACGTGGAGAGCGGCAAATGGGCCATGACCTGCGCAAACACGAGCATGCCTTGATGCATGGGAGCCTTCGGCGGATATCCGCAAAAGGCTTAAATTCTGCGCCTCGACGTTCAAATCGAGACCAGACAAAATCACTCGTTTCCGCATTTCAATCATTAACCTACAACCGTCTCTCGTGAAAACGTTGGGACACTACTGCCCAGCAATGAAAGCTGAGAAGCTCTGAAGATGTCCTTGGCTTTGAATTGCACGATCGCGGCGCGTCGGAATTTGGCCATAATTGCGGATACCTTCCCGGCACTGTAAATGATGCTGAGATAGGATTTAGCGGCAGGATACACATGCTCCTCCACATCTGGAAGCCACTTGATTTCCTTCCCGGGCGCTTTAGCCATTTGTGATCCTCCCCAACCCGGTCATAACGTCAGCGATAGGAACCACGACGATGCTGCCCATTGGTCCGCTGTCCGAGCGCCTTTGGTGGTTGATGTTCAGGGTCATCGAACGGCGCCTTAGCAGCCGCAATTTTCGGAAACTCGATAGAAAAGTAGAAAAGGCAGAGACGAATTCATTTGCATCGGGGTGCGCGAAACAATGAACCCAAAGGCGGCACTAGTCAATGAGCAATGAAGTCGAGCGGCAGTGAAACGTCGCTGACCCCGTTGGACAGCTTAGGAGCCCCCCGGCATGTGGCCCGACGCGGCGCTCGCGCGCATCGCCAGGCGCAGCAGCATGAGGAAGGCGACCATGTCGAGCATCGCCACGGGCCCCCACAGAATAATCCCGCCGATCTGCTGATCGACCTGTGCGGACATGGCCCAGGCTCGGCCGCAGAGGTCGTAGACCTCGTACAGATCCCGTCCCGACAGCGTGATGTAGATGCCGGCGAGCATTTCCGGAACCATCATCACGAGCACCATCGCCATGCGTACGCCGTAGCCGAGCAGCGCGCCCTTGCCGCGCGAGCGCGGATCGAGGACGAGAAACCAGAACAGGAGGCCGTCGGCGAGCATGCTCCAGTTCATCCACCAATAGACCCTGCCGCTCAGCATGGCGTAGAAGTGCACGCCCGGCAGCAGCCAGAAAACGATCAGTCCGGTAAAGATCACGGGCGCGACAAAGCGGTTCTGCAGAACGTTATAGAAGCCCCGCGCGAGCGGGTGGCGCCCGGCGGCGGCAAATACCGAGCGGGCACGCGGCGGCACGGCGCGCGCGAGCACCGCTTGCGGCCAGGAAAGCGCGACCAGGAACGGCCCGACGTGGTGCACGGCGAACTGCTGCAGCGCATGCAGGAAAAACATGTGTGTCGAGAGGTACTCGTACTTCGTCTGCAGCACGAAATACGCGAGCGTAGTGCCGACGAAGAACGCCACGCTGCGCGCTACGCTAGGGCGCGCGCTGAGCGGTGTGAGCCGCAGCCCGCGCACGTATAGCAGGATGCTTGCCGTCCAGGTGAGGAACGCCAGAGGGGAAAAATCCCAAGGCAGCAGAAAGTCGAGAACGGTGCTCATGGCTTGGAAGCTTGCGAAGTGCGCGCCTTCGGCGCAACGTGGTCGCGCCTATCCCTCGGCGGCCTCGTCCGCGCCCGCCAGTTGCGGATACTCGCCCGCGAGCACCGGCCCGTCCTTGCGCCAGGCATGACAGCCGTCGACGAAAGCCAGCGTGCGCGTGTCGGGCCACTGGCGCGGATCTTCGCCGTGCAGCTTCTGCCGCGCCAGACGGTCGGGATAGGAGGCCTGCATGTAGGTGTTGCCTACCTGGCCGAGGAGGTCGGTCAGGTGGGTGCAGCCGAGCGTGCCGCCGAGGACTTCCCTCACCGCGCGGGTAAAGCCGGGTCCGATGCGCAGGCCAATCAGCTTGCGATAATCGGCGGCGATGTCGGTGCACGCCGGCCAGGGCGCGGCCAGGGTCTTCGCCGCCACGTCGCGGATCCGATAGTCGTCGTCGATGACGACGCGAAGGGAAAGGTGATGGATCAGTTCGCCGGCCGACACGTCGGGCCGCGAGTTGAAGGGCACCGGCTGCCCTTTCTCGTCGGCAACGCTGGCCTCGATCTGCCACAGGCCGTCCTTGCGCCGGTAGCCGCGGCAGACGATCTGCCGCGTATGCACCAGTTCCTTGTCCTCGTTCTGTTCGATCACCATTGATTTGTCCGTGCCAGCGTTTCTATTTGCCCCGGTTGCTGCGGGTCATGCGTCTATAGTCAAGAAGTCTGCGCCGATCGCCCCGACCTTGACGTAAATCAGCGCGCCTTCCGCGCCGGTGTAGGGCGTGTGGCGGCTGCCGCGCGGATTGCGCAGCCAGGCGCCGGCCGCGTAATCGCCGGCTTCATCGCGGAACACGCCCTCGAGCACCAGAATCTCCTCGCCGCCGGGATGCGCATGCGTATTGAAGCGCGTTTGCGGCGCCCAGCGCACCAGCGCCGTGCTGACGCCGTCGTGCTCGTGCAGGGGCATGACCGATAGCCCCGGGACCAGGCCCGGATACCAGGCGGCGGTCGCGGTGGCGATGCGCACCGGCGCGAGATCGTCCGGCGCGAACTGCCATAGTTTGACGAACAGGGTGCAGCCGCCGCGGGAGAACGGCGCGTGGCTGGTGCCCGGCGGATTGCGCAGATAAGTGCCGGCCGGGTAATCGCCACGTTCGTCGGAGAACACGCCATCGAGCACGAAGATCTCTTCGCCGCCGTCGTGCACATGCCGGTCGAAACGCGAACCCGCGGCGTAGCGAACGATGCTTGTGGCCCGCGCAACCTCGCCGCCGACGCGGTCGAGCATGCGCCGGTCCACGCCCGGCAGCGGCGATGGAGTCCAGGTCGCATCGCGCGCGCTTTGCACCACGCGCTGATCGAAATCGCTGTTCAGGTCCATGGGACGAAAGGGTACACCAAGCCGCGCAGCTTTTCCTTATCGGAGGCGCATGCGAAATGCGCCCGGCGCAGCGCAGAGGCGCTTAGCGCTTGCCCGGCACGACCTTGACCGCGATGTCCTGCAGCTTCTTCGGCTGGATGATGTGGCCGTCGAGGCCGGCTTCCTTGAGCGTGCCGCCGTAGGCGACGGAGAGGAGCTGGCTGTAATACACCACCGGCATGTTGAGCTTGGTGCCCTGCTTCCTGTTGATTTCGGACTGATAGACCTCGACGTTCGCCTGGCACAGCGGGCAGGGGGTGCAGATTATGTCGGCGCCGTTGTCGTAGGCCGACTCGACGATGTTCTTGATCTGCTTTTCCGCCTTTTCCGGCTCGCAGAACGCGAGCGAGCCGCCGCAGCAGCTGACCTTCTCTTCGTACTTGGACATGGGCTCGCCGCCCACGGTCTCGATCAGCTTGTCCAGGTACATCGGGTTCTCGAACGATTCGCCGGCGATGCCGAACGGGCGGTTGGTCTGGCAGCCGACGTAGCCAGCGACCTTGACGCCGTCCAACGGTTTCACCACCGGCTTGCCGAGTTCCTCGTAGCCGAGGTCCTCGACCAGCACCTCGACCATGTGGCGGATCTCGGTCCCGTGTTTGTACTGCAGGCCCGCTTCCTTCAGCGCTTCGTTGGTGTCGGCCAGCAGCTGGCTCGAGGCGTCGAGCTTCTCGATGGTTTCTCGCCCGCCCAGCCAGCAGGCGGCGCAGGTGGCGACAACGTCCTGCCCGGGCAGGTGCTTGTCCGACAGCGCGAAATTGCGCGCCGAGAGCACGTGGCGCGCGAGTTCGCTCGATCCGGCGTAGCTGATCGAGGCGCCGCAGCAGTTCCAGTCCGGGATCTGCGTCATCTTGATGTCGAGCTTCTCGCACATCGATTCGACCGATACCAGGTAGTTGGCGGCCGAGCCGCGCAACTGGGAGGAGCAGCCCGGGTAAAACGCGTATTCTCTTTTTGCCATATTCACTGACCTTTCAATTGTCATTCCGAGTCCCGGTACGGGGATAAACTTCGCGAGGAATCTGCTGTTGCATCAGACAAAAAAGCAGATTCCTCGGCCTCCGGCCTCGGAGTGACATTGCATCAACTGCTGTAACCGCGCGGCTGGACTGCGTAACCGCGCCGGCGGGCTTCGATTTCGTCGGCTTTCTTCAGCGCGCGCCGCAGGCCGTCCTTGTCCTTGCAGCCATGGCTCACGAACAGCTCCATCGGGTTCAGGCGCTTTGCAAAGAACAGTCCGCGCCCGATGTTGCGCAGGGTCCACATCTTTTTCACGCCGGAGATGAAGCCTTCCCTGAAGTACACGCTGATGGTCATTCTGAGTTCGTTGACGCGACCGGTCTTGGTGCAGTTCTCCCAGAAGATCAGCGAGAAGTCGCGCGTCGGCTGATTCTTCGGCGCGAGGCCGAGGCGGTGCGCGTAGCTCGCCAGGCCGTGCATGATGTGGGTGATCGGCAGCTCGCGCGGGCAGCGCACCATGCAGTTGTAGCAGGACGTGCACATCCACATCGAACTGGATGTGAGCACTTCCTCGCGCTTGCCGGCGCGGATCATCATGAAAATCTTCTGCGGCGTGTGTTCCCAGTCCGGGCCGAAGGTGCAGGAGCCGGCGCACACGCCGCACTGCATGCACATTTTCACCCAATCGCCGTCGTCGACCTTTTCCTCGACTTCGTGCAGGAAGTTGTTGCGGTATTTGTCCAGCATCTGCTGGTCCATGTCGCCCATGGCTATGCGAATCCTTTCAGCGGGCTCATGCCGATTTCGTTGATCTTGGCCGCGTAGTCGTTGATCAGCTGCGGCACGCGCGCCATATCGGTGATCGCCACCTCAAAGCTGACCACGCGCTCGGCCTCGAGCGAGAGTTGCTTCAGCGTATCGTCGATCTTGCTCATGCGCACGCTCGCGAGTTCGGAGCCCTTGACGAAGTGGCACTGGTAGTCGTCGCCGTGCTTGCAGCCCATCATCACGATGCCGTCGAAGCCGGCGTTCAACGCGTCGGTGACCCAGATGGTATTGACCGAGCCCAGGCAGCGCACGGGGATCACGCGCACAAAGGCGCTGTAGCAATTCCTCTGCAAACCCGCCATGTCGAGCGCTGGATAGGCGTCGTTCTCGCACGCGAGCACCAGGATGCGCGGCTTCTCCGAGAACTCGTCGGGGATGTCCACCGCCTTGATCTGCGCGCCGACGGTGTCGCAGGAGTAGTTCTCGAACGAGATCACCCGCACCGGGCACGCGCCCATGCAGGTGCCGCAGCGGCGGCAGCGGCTCTCGTTGAACACCGGGTAGCGCTTTTCGTCCTCGTCGATGGCGCCGAACGGGCATTCCACGGTGCAGCGCTTGCACGGGGGGCAGCCGTCGAGCTGGACGATGGGGTAGGAGAGGTCGCCCGAGCGCGGGTGTGCGGCGCGGCCGAGCTCGGCGTTTTCCATCGACTGGATCGCTTTCAAGGTGGCGCCGGTGGCATCTTCGGTTGCCTGCACCATGTCCATCTGGCGGCGCACCGGACCGGCGGAGTAGATGCCGGTGCGGCGCGTCTCGTAGGGGAAGCAGATGAAATGCGAATCGGTGAAACCCTTGGTCAGCTGCGGCAGATCCTTGCCCTGGCGGTAGGTCAGGTTGAGGATGGACACCGGCTTGACTTCCATCTTCGCCACTTCTTCCTCGGGAATGTCGATGTTCACCCCGGAGTTCGGCACCTGGCCGGTGGCGAGCACCACCAGGTCGGCGCCGGTGACGGTCGCATCCTCGTCGAGGATCAGGTCGCGGAAT
>DAIDTN010000209.1 GCA_027457185.1 Burkholderiales bacterium
GCGCGGCTGCAACCCATACTCGGCCCGACCTACGGCATCATGGTCTACCAGGAGCAGGTGATGCAGATCGCCCAGGTGATCGGCGGTTACAGCCTGGGCAGCGCCGACCTGCTGCGCCGTGCGATGGGCAAGAAGAATGCCGACGAGATGGCGCAGCAGCGCGACATTTTCGTCGCCGGCGCCGAGAACAACGGCGTCGACAAGAGGAAGGCGAACGAACTGTTCGACCTGATGGAGAAATTCGCCGGCTACGGTTTCAACAAGTCGCACGCCGCGGCCTATGCGCTGGTCGCCTGCCAGACCGCCTATCTGAAAGCGCACTTCCCCGCGGAATTCATGGCCGCCAACCTGTCGGCGGTGATGGACGATACTGACAAGGCGCATGCCATCTACGTCGATGCCCTCGCCAACGGCCTGAAGGTGCTGCCGCCCGACGTGAACAACGGCGCTTACCGTTTCCTGCCCGTGGACGAGCAAAGCATCCGCTACGGCCTGGGCGCGATAAAGGGCACGGGCGAATCCGCGATCACCGCCATCGTGCGCGCGCGCGAGGAGGGCGGACCGTTTCGCGACTTGTTCGATTTTTGCGAGCGCATCGACAAGCGCGTCGTCAATCGCCGCGTGGTCGAGGCGCTGGTGCGCGCCGGGGCGTTCGATTGCATCAATCGCGACCGCGCCAGCCTGTTCGCCTCGGTCGGCATCGCGCTCGAGGCGGCGGAGCAGCGCGAGCGCAACGCGCAGCAGGTCAACCTGTTCGGCGATGGCGGCGGCGCCGGGGCCGAGCGCCCGGCACTGAATCGCGCCGAGTCCTGGGACGAGGAGCGCGTGCTGAAGGAAGAAAAGGCGAGCCTGGGTTTTTATCTCTCCGGCCATCCCTTCAGCGCCTACCGCGCGGAGGTGCAGCGCTTCGTGCGCGGGACGCTCAAGGGTCTGCAGCCCGGCGCGAACGGCGACTACCAGCAAAAAAGCCAGCTCATCGCCGGCGTGGTCGAATCGGTGCGCATCCAAAGGACGCAGAGCGGGCGCATGGTTATCCTGAATCTGAGCGACGGCAGCGCGACGCAGGAAATCACCATCTACAGCGAGGTGTACGACCAGTACCGGGAGCTGTGCAAGGAGGACAAGCTGCTGGTGATCGAAGCCAAGGTGAAGATCGTGCGACGTGCCGCCGCGGGCGAGGAGGGCGATGTCAGCTTCCTGCGCATCATCGCCGATAAAATTTACGATCTGGCGGCCGCGCGCAGCCAGTTCGCCAAGGCCATACGCCTGTCGATCAACGGCGAGGCCAGCAGCGACGGCGCTGCCGCGGCCGCCCGCCTGAGGGACCTGCTCTCGCCCTACCGCAAGGGCAGCTGCGCGGTGAGCGTCTGCTATGACAACGGCGCGGCGAGCTGTGAAATGCGCCTGGGCGAGGACTGGCGCGTCCGCCCCGACGATGCGCTGATGCAGTCGCTGCGCGAATGGCTGCACCCGGAAAACGTGCAGCTAATCTACCCCTGAGGGTGCTGCTGCTGCGGCTTATTCGGTCGGCCGCAGTTCGAAGCCGGTGAATTCGCCTTCGGCTGCGCTGACCTCGACGCGCTCCACCTGCGCCGCGGGCGGGCCCAGCCGCGCCCAGGCGGTCAGTACCTGCACCGCTTCGGGCGTGCCTGCGATCATCGCCTCGACGCTGCCGCCGCGGCGATTGCGCACCCAGCCGTTAATGCCCAGCCGCTGCGCCTCCTCGCTCAAGCGGTAGCGAAAGCCGACGCCCTGCACTTGGCCAAAAATGTGGAGATGCCTGACCATGGGTGCCAGAAAGTTGCGATGTTGCGCGGACGAGAATCTGTCCGCGCGGATCGCCGATCGCGTGCGGATGAAAAACACATCCGCACGCGATCGGCAATCTTGTATAAAATCCCGACGCCGTTGTTGCTGTTAACTATAACCGTGTTTTCGATACGAATGGCTTTTATCCGTATCGAAAACACGGTTCGCATGCGCAGCGCGCAAGTCCGCTGCGCATGCGGCAGTACTTAAGACGCCGTATATAGCAAGCCGATCCGTTGCCGATGGCAGATCGGCCGGATACTACTTGCTTTGGCTGATGATATATTCCACCGCAGCCTTGACGTCGGCTTCGCTGGCAGCTCCGCCCTTGGGCGGCATGGGTGTCTTACCTTTCATGACGGAAGCCACCAGCGCCGCCTCCCCCCGCGCGATTCGCGGCGCCCAAGCGGCCTTGTCGCCGATTTTCGGCTGCATCATCGTATGACAACCCTTGCACGTCTTGTCGAATACCGCCTTGCCGTCCGCGGCCGCAACCTGTCCGCCAGCCATCATGGTCGCAACAATTCCAACCAATAGAAGCGTTCGTCTCATGTTCATTTCCTTTCAGATTGATAGTGCATATCACCTCGATCAAACCAGCCCGCGGGCGAAACAACCTGCGCTTGCGCGGACCCCTCCTTGCCGCCAAAATTCAGCGCGCGTCAGCTATGCGCCTGCGTCGTCGCGTCCGCCCAGGGCGGAAACAGCCGGGTCAATACGTAGAGCAGACCCAGCGGCGCCAGGGTCAAAATAATCGCCACGAGCGCACCCTCCTTGCCCCAGAACGGCAGCTGATAGCTCAACAGGCCTTTGCCGGTTTTGGAGATTTCCTGCCCGCCGATTACCACGTTCCAGCGCATCATGAACACGGAGAACAGCACCAGGGACGCGCATACCGTCACGCCCACCACCAATGCCTTGCCGGTGGTGCCGCGCCAGATCATGTAGGACAGCCACAGCAGCGGCGTGACGGCGCCGATGCCC
>DAIDTN010000210.1 GCA_027457185.1 Burkholderiales bacterium
GTGCTTGCCCGCGCCATCCACGAAAAGCGGGCAAGCACGCCTTGCGCGAGCTCATTGGAGTCTGAGCGCAAATGATACTGCAGTACCACGCCTGGCTGCGGGACAACATGGGATGCGCCACGGAACACATCCTACTGCCAGACAAGGTCGAGAATGTGGGCATGTTGCTCGACTGGCTGCAGACCCAGGACGAGCGCTTCAAGCGTGCGTTCAAGTATATTGATGTCGTGCTGGTCTCGGTCAATCATCACCATGCGGATCGCGATTATCCGGTGCATGACGAGGACGAAGTAGTTCTGGTACCCCCAATCGCGGGCGGCTGAGCGCGCGCCGTGCATTCTTTCTACTCGATGCCGCGACGGTGGCCGCGTCCAAATTTTCGATCTATTTTTTTCTTCGCGAGGAAACGAAATGAAGAAACTGCAAGACAAATTTGACATCGTTACCGGCTCGGACCGCGCCATCGGGCAGGCACTGGCCTTGAACCTCGCGCGCAAAGGCGCAAGAGTCATGGTGAACGATCTCGACACCGGCCCGGCAGCGTCAAGATGAGCAAGCTTGCGGCGGCGCACGACTTCGCCCGGGTGCTGAACCGGCTCGGCATCGAGGGGCAGGCAGAGGGCGGAGTCGTCATCGGCCTGCCGTTCGCGCCTGAGAGCGTCTACCGTGATTTGCACGGCAACGGCGAAAACCTGGTCCCGGAAACGCCCGGAAAAGCCGCGTGATACGCCGCACCATCCTGTCGCTGGAGCAGGCGCTGTCCCTGCCCTACGCGACGCTGCGCTTCGCGCAACTGGGCTGGCGGGTCATCCGCATCGAGTCCACCCCGAGCGCTGCGGGCCTGCCGGGCGATCCGAACCGCTACATCGGCGCGCGCGTCGCCGACGACGACCGCCGCAGCTATTTCGTCTCACCGAACGTCGGCAAGGAAGCCATCGCGCTCAACCTCAAGGACGCGCGCGGGCAGGAGGTACTCAAGCGCCTCATCCGGACGCTCGACGTCGATGTCTTTTGCTGCAATACCGTACCCTCGCGCTACGCCGCGCTCGGAATCGACTATGCGACGCTCGCTGCGGTCAAGCCCGACCTGATCTGGGCCGGGATCTCGGCGATGGGGCCCCAGGTTCCGAATGCGCCGGGCTACGATCCGGTGATCCAGGCGATGGCGGGCTATATGGAAGTAACCGGCGATCCCAAAGGGCCGCCGATGCTGACCGGTATCCCGGTGATCGACCTCAAAGCGGGCGACGAGGTATACGCCAATGTGATGCTGGCCCTGCTCGACCGGAACGAAAGCGGCCGCGGCCGGCAGATCCACGTGTCGATGCTGCAGGCGGCGGCCTCGTGGCTGATCACCGTGCTGCCGCTGATCGATTTCGGCTGCGCGCCGAACGAGATCACACGCGCGGGCAACGAGCACCGTAAATTCATACCGACCAATGTCTACCCGGCAAAGGACGGTTTCATCTACATGGCCATCGGCAGCGACGTGCAGTGGCAGCGGCTCACGGCAAGCGCGAAATTCGCCTGCGTCGCCAACGCGGAGCGCGTCACCAACGAGGGACGCCACCGCGAGCGCGAGGCGATACACCGCGACATGGCCGCTGTGACCAGCAAGCACGCGATGGAGGAAATTCTCGCCGATCTGCGCGCGGCGACCATTCCGGCAACCCGCATCCTCGACATCCGCCAGGTGCGCGAGCTGGCGCAGGTGCGCGAAAAGCTGACCCGCACCGCGATGCCCGACGCGCGCGTGGTGCACATGCAGCCGATGGCCGTCGACGTCGAAGGCGCCTGTACCGAGCTAGCCTTCCCCCACAAATACGGCGCCGATACGCGGCAGGTGCTGGCCGAGGCCGGATACCCGGGAGCGGAAATCGACGCGCTCGCCGGCGCCGGCGTGATCGCGTGAGCGCGAATTTCAGGCAGCGGCTCGGCTTCGATGAGGCGAACGGGGCGCTGCGTGACGGCGATACGCGCTATGTGATGCTGCGCGAGGACAGTCTGATGGGAATGTTCCGGCGGCTGCCGGGGCCGGCGCGCGCGGATGCGCTCGAGGCATTCGCCGCGTCGGTCGCCGAGCACGGCACACGCTCCGCCGCGCGCTACCGTGCAGCGGACGGCGACGCCGGTGATCTGCTCGCGACGATCGCGGCGACAGCGGCGCAGCTCGGCTGGGGGTTGTGGCGTTTTTCTCGCACCGACGCCGGAGAACTGAAGCTGGAAGTGGAAAACAGTCCGTTTGCCAACGGCTACGGCGATTCGCCGCGAGCAGTGTGCGCGCCGATCGCGGGCATGTTCGAGGCAGTGGCTTCGATTGTTTTCGACGCGCCGATGCAGGTCGAGGAGGAACTCTGCGCAGCGGCTGGCGCTACCCTCTGCCGCTTCAGCGCGCAGGCGCGCAGGCCGTGAAGATCGCCGTGCTTGGCGGCGGCCACGGTAGCTACGCAGCGGCGGCCGATCTCGCCGAGCAAGGCCACGAGGTGCGCCTGTGGCGGCGCGATCAGGCGGCGTTCGAACCGGTCCGCACGACCGGCGCGATAACGCTGACCGACGATCGCGGCACGCGCGCAGTACCGCTCGCGAACGCCACGCCGGACCTGGGCGAGGCCGTGCGCGGCGCCGAACTGATCGTGGTCGCCTTGCCTGCCACGGCGCAGGAAGACGTCGCGCGCGCGCTGGCGCCTCATCTGACCAGCGGCCAGGTGGTATTTCTGCCGCCTGGCACATTTGGCAGCTACGTCATGGCGGAGATCGCGCGCCAGGCCGGCGCGCACGCCGAAATCACCTGCGCCGAGACCGGCACCCTGCGTGATCTAGCGCGCAAGCGTGGGCCCACCGAAGTCGCGATCACCATCCGCGCGACGCGCCTGCCCACGGGCACCTATCCGGCGAAACGCGCGGCCCACGCGTTCGAGGTAATCCGCCGCGCCTACCCCGCGATCGAGCCCTGCGCCGATGCGCTCTCGGCCGCGCTCATGAACGCCGGCCCGATCATCCATCCGCCGCTCATCCTGATGAACGCGGCGGCGCTGGAACACTTCGAGCGCTGGGACATCCACAGCGAGGGCACGCAGCCTTCGGTGCGCGCGGTAACGGACGCGCTCGATGCCGAACGCGTCGTTCTGCGCGAAGCGCTCGGCTACGCCGCGCCCCACTTCCCGCTCGCCGATCACTATACAAGCGACCGCTGGATGTACGGCGATGCGCATCGGAAACTGGTCGACTCGGGCGACTGGCGCGAGCACATCGATTTGCGCGTGCACCGCTACATGCTCGAGGACACGGCGCTCGGCCTGGCCTTCCTTGCATCGGTGGCGCGCTGGGCCGGCTGCAGCGCCCCCTTGGCCAACGGCTTGCTCGCGCTCGCGGGCGCCATCCTCGGACGCGACTTGGCGCACGGCCCGCGCACGCTCGAAGCGCTCGGGCTCGCAGCGCTGTCTCCCGCCGAATTCCGGCGGCTGCTCGAACAGGGGCGGGCGTGAGTTCGGCGCCGCTTTGCATCGCCGCAGCCGGTGCCGGCCGGATGGGACGCGGCATCGCGCTTGCCTTTGCCTGGGGCGGTTACGCGGTTGCGCTGATCGACCTCAAGCCGCGCGATGCGGCTGCCGCGGAGAGGTTGCGGCGCGAGGCGATGGACGAAATGGCGGCGAGCCTTGCCATGCTCGCCGAGCGGGAGGCGTTGACCGATGCCGAGGCGCAGCGCGTGCTCTCCCGCATTCGGATAGTTCCCGAGGCGCTTGCCGCACGGGCCCTTGCCGGGGCCGACGTGGTGTTCGAGTGCGTCCCGGAAACGCTGGCGGCGAAACGTAGCGCGATCGAACGGATCTGCGCGTTGGCGCCGCCCGATGCGATCCTCGCCTCCACCACCTCGACCATTCTGGTGACCGACCTGGCGCCGTTTGCGGCGCAGCCCGAGCGCCTGGTCAACGCGCACTGGCTCAATCCGGCCTACCTGATTCCGCTGGTCGAACTATCCGCCCATTCCGGCACAGCGCCCGGTGTGATTTCGCGTCTGCGCGCCCTGATCGAGGACATCGGCAAGGTGCCGGTGCTTTGCGCCGCTACGCCCGGATATATCGTTCCACGCCTGCAGGCGCTGATCATGAACGAGGCGGCGCGCATGGTCGAAGAGGGGGTGGCGAGCGCCGATGACATCGACCGCGCCACGCGCTACGGGCTCGGGCTGCGCTTTTCCGCTATCGGCGTGATCGAATTCATCGACTACGGCGGCAACGACATCCTCTACTACGCGAGCCGCTATCTCGCGCAACATCTGAGCCGCGAACGCTACAGCGCGCCTCCGATCGTCGACAGGCTGATGCGGGAGGGCAACATCGGACTCAAATCCGGACAGGGATTCTACGACTACCGCACGCGCGACCTGCCGGCGTATCGCAAAGACGTACTCGCGCGCACGCTCGGTGCGCTCAGACAGGCGGGATTGTTCCGCCCGGCGCGATGACATCGCGCGGTAAAAGACCAGCGCACGATACTTATGGACACGACGTTTCCGGCCCGATTCCATCGATTCACCATCCGCCACCGGGTTTCGCCGCTGGAGCCCGGTAGCAGCTACCCACCAGCGACAATGACGAGGAGGAAATAATGCAAATCACCAGACTCAGCGCAATACTCGGGCTCGCCGCGGCCATTACGGCAAGCGCAGCAAGTGCCCAAATTACCATCGGCGTTTCGCTGGGATCCACCGGTCCCGGCGCCTCGCTCGGCATCAATTACAAGAACGCATTCACGCTCCTGCCGAAGACACTGGGCGGCGAGCCGGTGAAATACATTATCCTCGATGATGCCTCGAACCCGACCAACGCGGCCAAGAACGCGCGCAAGCTCATCATCGAAGACAAGGTGGATGCGCTAATGGGCTCGAACGGCGTGCCATCGGCCGTGCAAATGGTTCAGGTCGCGGCCGAAGCCAAGACACCCATGATCGCACTCACGCCGGTGCCCCCGCTGGCGCCAGAACAATTTCACTGGACCTTCGTCGTGCCCCAGCCGACGGAACTCATGATGGGCGCGATCGCGGCGCACATGAAGGCGCACGGGGTAAAGACCGTCGGCTACATCGGGTTCTCCGACACCTGGGGCGACATGGTGCTCAATGCGCTCAAGTCCGATGAGGCATTGGACGGCTTCAAGATCGTCGCCGACGAACGCTACGCGCGCACCGACACCAGCGTCACCGGGCAGGTGCTGAAGATACTGTCCCTCAAACCGGACGCGGTGGTGGTCGGCGGATCGGGGACCGGCGGCGCACTGCCGCAGATCGCGCTGGTCGAGCACGGCTACAAAGGACCGATCTACCATAATCACGGAACGGTCAACGCCGAATTCATCAAAGTCGGCGGTAAAGATGCAGAAGGCGCCATTGCCGTGACCGGCCCGCTGATCGTCGCCGAGGAGCTTCCCGCAGATTATCCGACCAGGGCGGTGTCGCTCGACTTCACCAAGCGCTACGAAGCCGCCTTCGGCGCGGGAACGCGCAATGCCTTCTCCGGCTACACTTACGACGGTTATCTGCTGCTCAATGCCGCAGTACCCGCCGCCCTCAAGGTAGCCAAACCGGGCACGGCCGCGTTTCGCGAGGCGCTGCGCGCTTCGCTTGAAAACGTGAAAAACCTGGTCGGTTCGCATGGCGTGTACAACATGAGCCCGACGGACCATAACGGACTCGACCAACGCGCGCGCGTGCTGGTCAAAGTGGAAAACGGCGCCTGGCGTCTGTTGAAATAATTCCGTGGCGTTTCAGCGCGCTCGCCGGGCTCATCGCCATGGGCCCGGCGCAGCGGTGAGACCATTGAAATCCCCCCTGTCTTCGCCGCCCCGCCCGGTCCGACGCAATCCAGCCCGATGAATTCCGACATCATCCTCTGGCTGGTGCAGGACGGCATTACCAACGGCGCGATTTACGCACTGCTCGCGCTCGGCCTGCTGCTGGTGTTCGCCGTCACGCGCGTCATCTTCATCCCGCAAGGCGAGTTCATCGCCTACGCCGCGCTGTCGCTCGACCTGCTGCAGGATGGCAAACTTCCCGGAACGGTGTTCGTGCTGGTCGGCGGGGGCCTCATCGCCGCCGCCGTCGACATCGTCCTCGCGCTGCGGGAAAGAGCCCTCGGCCGGTTGCCGCGCATTCTCGCCGTCTACGTCCTGCTGCCGACAGCGATGGCGGCGATCGCCTGGTGGGCAGCCCCGCGCAGACCCGACCTTTGGCTGCAGGTGCTGATCGTGCTCGGACTGGTGGTGCCGCTCGGGCCGATTCTCTACCGGGTTGCCTACCAGCCGCTCGCCAAGGCCTCGGTGCTGGTGCTGTTCATCGTCTCGATGGCCGCGCATTATGTCCTTACCGGGCTCGGGCTGGTGTTCTTCGGCGGCGAAGGGCTGCGCTAGCGCCCATTTTCCGACGCGCATTTTCACTGGGGCGTGCTCGATATTACGGCGCAGAGCCTGTGGGTGGTGTGCGCGAGCCTGGTGCTGATGATCGTGCTGTGGGTCTTCTTCGAGCATACGATCTGGGGCAAGGCGTTGCGCGCAACCGCGGTCAACAGCACCGGTGCGCGCCTGGTCGGCATTCCGACCGAACTGTCGGGCAGCCTAAGCTTCCTGCTGGCGGCCTTTATCGGCGCGGTTTCGGGCATCCTGATTGCGCCGATCACCACGATTTACTACGACACCGGCTTTCTCATCGGCCTGAAGGGTTTCGTCGGCGTCATACTCGGCGGCATGGCGAGCTACCCGCTCGCCGTGCTCGGCGCGGTCGCGGTCGGGCTGCTCGAGTCGTTCTTTTCCTTCTGGGTGAGCAACCTGAAGGAAGCCATCGTTTTCACCATCATCATTCCGGTGCTGATCTGGCGCTCGCTGCGTTCACGCCACGTCGAGGAAAAGGAAGAGGCGTGATCGGCGCGCGCGCCGCTCTGGCGCTGTTTCTCGCGTTTATCGCGGCCGCGCCGCTGCTGCTCGCACAGCATCCGTTCTATATCACCCTGATGAATTACATTGCGCTCGCCACGCTGGTAAGCCTGGGGCTGGTGCTGCTCACCGGCGTGGTCGGCCTGATGTCTTTTGGCCAACAGGCTTTCACCGGCCTTGCCGCCTACACCACCGCGGTGCTGACCACCCTGTATGGGGCCTCGCCCTGGATCGCGCTGCTCGCAGCGCTTGCGGTCACGGCGCTCGCCGGTCTGATACTCGGACTGATTTCGCTGCGCTTGTCGGGCCACTATCTCGCCCTCGCCACGATCGCCTGGGGCATCAGTCTTTTCTACGTCTTCGGCAATCTGACGATCCTCGGCCAGTTCACCGGCATCGGCAATATCCCGGCGGTTGTTGCGTTCGGCCTGACATTCGATACCGCCGCCAAGTCCTACTACCTGAACTGGATCTTCACCATCGCCGCGCTGCTCGCGGCGCGCAACCTGCTCGACTCGCGCTCGGGGCGGGCCATCCGCGCGCTGCGCTTTCGCAGCGTCATGGCCGAGAGCGTCGGCGTGGACACCGGCGCGCTCAAATTCCTCGTATTCTTCTATGCCGCGCTGCTCGCCGGGCTCTCGGGCTGGCTCTATGCGCACTATCTGGGGTTCGTCAGTCCGCAGGCGTTCGATGTCAATGCCGGCATCGATTACCTGTTCATGGCGGTGATCGGCGGCGCGAGCCATGTCTGGGGCGCGGTCGTCGGCGCGGCGCTGCTGACCGTCCTCAACGAATGGCTCAAGGACCTCCTGCCCCGGCTGTTCCAGCAGACGGGCAACTACGAGATCGTCGCATTCGGGCTGTTGATGATGCTGCTGCTGCACCGGGCGCCCGAGGGCCTCATGCCGGTCTTCGCCCGCCTGCTGCGCGCGCGAACCAGGGGTTCGCGGCCTCCCGTCCTGCCCGCGCTCGCACGGCGCGCGCGGCCGCATCCGGGTGAATTGTTGCTCGAGGTGCGCTCGGCCGGGAAGCGCTTCGGCGGTCTCGTCGCGGTCCGCGATCTTTCCTTCGAGATGAACAGCGGCGAGATCCTCGGTC
Source organism: Burkholderiales bacterium (assembly GCA_027457185.1). Taxonomy (GTDB): domain Bacteria; phylum Pseudomonadota; class Gammaproteobacteria; order Burkholderiales; family SG8-39; genus 2-12-FULL-64-23. The sequence continues at coordinate 8,023 of DAIDTN010000210.1, forward strand.
TGATCGGCCCCAACGGCGCCGGCAAGAGCACAATGTTCAATCTGATAACCGGCGTGCTGCGCTCCGACGGCGGGGAGATCCTGTTTCGCGGCGAGCGCATCGACCGCCTGCGGCCCCGGCAAATCGCGCGCCGGGGAATCGGCCGCACGTTTCAGCTCGTCAACCTGATTTCCACCATGTCGGTGCTGGAAAACGTGGCGCTGGGCGCGCACCTGCGCGGCCGCCAGGGTACGCTGGCGGCGATGCTGCGCCGCGAGCGCAAAGAAGAGGCGCAGCTGCTCTCCGAAGCGGCGCGCGAAATCGATCGCGTCGGTCTGGGGGAGCATCTGTACGAGGCGGCGGGCAGCTTGGCGCTCGGGCAACAGCGCATCGTCGAAATCGCCCGCGCACTGTGCGCCGACCCGGTTCTGCTGTTGCTGGACGAACCCGCCGCCGGGCTGCGCTATGCGGAAAAGCAGGCGTTGGCGCAACTGCTGCGCCAGCTGCGCGCCGAGGGCATGAGCATTCTCCTGGTCGAGCACGACATGGAGTTCGTGATGGGCCTGGTCGACCGGCTGGTGGTCATGGACTTCGGCGAAAAACTCGCGCAAGGGCTGCCGCGCGAGATCCAGGCCGACCCGGCCGTGCTCGAAGCCTATCTCGGGGGAATCGAATGAGCGCACTGCTCGAGGTGCGCGGACTCAGGGTTCTCTACGGCAAGGTGGAAGCACTGCATCACGCCGATTTAAGGGTTGAGGAAGGCAGCATAGTCACCGTGATCGGTCCCAACGGCGCCGGCAAAAGCACCTTGCTCGGCGCCATCATGGGCTTGCTGCCCTCCTCCGGGACTGCGCACTACGCGGGCGGCGATCTCGCGGGCGTGCGCACCGAAGTGCGCGTCGCGCGCGGCCTGTGCCTGGTGCCGGAGCGCCGGGAGCTGTTCGGTGAAATGACGGTCGAGGACAATTTGCGGCTCGGCGCATTCCAGCGCTTTCGCCGCGGCGATACCCAGATCAAATCCTACCTGGCCGCGATCTACGCGCGCTTTGCCCGGCTGCACGAGCGCCGTGCGCAACGCGCGGACACGCTTTCCGGCGGCGAACGCCAGATGCTGGCCCTCGGCCGCGCGCTGATGGCAAAGCCGCGCCTGCTGCTGCTTGACGAGCCGAGCCTCGGACTTGCTCCGAGGATCGTGCGCGACGTATTCCGCATCATCGCGGAGCTCAAGCAGAGCGGCGTGTCGATGCTGCTGGTGGAGCAGAATGCGCGCGCGGCGCTGCAGGTGGCCGATTATGGTTACGCGATCGAGGCCGGGGACATCGTGCACGAGGGTTCGGCCGCGGAATTGGCAGCCAGCCCGCGCATCATCGAGACTTACCTTGGCCTTTCCGGCAGGACGCAACCGCGATGAGCGCACCCGTACTTTCGCACACGCGCGCCACTGCCGTTCAAATGTTGGCGGAGGCGGACTCGGTCTATACTGTAATTTTTGGCGCTTTGGCGTATTGATTTTAACCAAGGAAATGCGATGAAAAAACTGGAAGGGAAGATTGCGATCATCACCGGTTCGGGCCGCGGCATCGGCCAGGCGATTGCGCTAAAGCTTGCAAGCGAGGGGGCCAAATTGGTGGTCAACGACCTGGACGCGGGTCCGGCGGAGGAGACCATCGACAAGATCCGGGCCCTCGGCAGCGACGCCGTCAGCTGCGTCGGCGACGTGACGGCGCCCGATTTCGGCGCGCGTATCGTCAAGTCCGCGCTGGATGCGTTCGGCGGCATCGACATCATCGTTAACAATGCCGGTTACGCCTGGGACGGCGTGATTCAGAAAATGACCGACGAGCAGTGGTACGCCATGCTCGACGTGCACGCCACCGCGCCGTTCCGCATCCTGCGCGCCGCTTCCGATTTCATTCGCAATGCGGCCAAGAAGGAAAAGGACGAAGGCCGCGGCGTCAACCGCAAAGTGGTGAACATCTCATCCATCGCCGGCATGTACGGCAATGCCGGCCAGATGGGCTATTCCGCCGGAAAGGCTGCCATCATCGGAATGACCAAGACCATGGCCAAGGAGTGGGGCCGCTACCGGGTCAACGTCAACTGCGTCGCGTTCGGCCTGATCCAGACGCGCATGACGCAGCCCGGCGGCTCCGGCGCGGCAGTGGCGAAAATCGGGGAACGCGAAGTCAAAATGGGGATACAACCGGAGTTCATCGAGTTCATGAACCGGATGATCCCGCTCGGCCGCGGCGGCACCCCCGAAGAAGCGGCCGGGGCGGTGTACCTCATGTGTATCCCAGAATCGGATTACATCAGCGGCGAGGTCGTGTTGGCCAGCGGCGGATTCGTCATGTAGTACCGGGTATCAGCAGTTTCATCCACCAAGGAGGAGAGAAATGAAGATTCGAGGATTTATCGCAACCCTGTCCGTTCTGACCCTGGCGGCGTCGTTTTCGGTCCAGGCGCAAGTGAAAATCGGCGTCATTACCTCGGCGACCGGCCCAACGGCGTTCGTCGGCATTCCACAAAAAGACGCCGTTGCAATGCTGCCCAAGAAAATCGGCAATACCACCGTCAAATACATTTATTTTGACGATGCAAGCGACCCGACGCAAAGCGTGACGCTGGCGAAGAAACTGCTGACCGAAGACAAGATCGATGCCCTCATCGGCCCGTCCGGCTCGCCCAACGCCATGGGCGTGCTCCAGGTCATGGCCGAAGCGCAGACGCCGATGCTGGCGCCGGTCGGCACCTCGGCCGTAGTGCTGCCCATGGACGCGAAGAAACGCTGGGTGTTCAAGACCCAGCCCCAAGATGAAGTGATCAGCGCAGGCCTGGTCGCCGCGATGGTAAAACGCGGGGTCAAGACCATCGGCTTCATCGGCCGCAATGACCCCTATGGCCAGGGCTGGTACAAGACCTTCACGCCCATGGCGGAAAAAGCCGGCATGAAGATCGTTGCCAACGAGAGCTACAACAGCCGGGACACCAGCGTCACCGGCCAGGTGCTGAAGCTCATGGAGGCAAAGCCGGATGCGGTTCTCGTTGCCGGCGTCGCGGCCGACGCCGCACTGCCGCAGATACAGCTCGTAAATTCCGGATACAAGGGCCAGATCTATCACACTCACGGCTCTGCTACCAGCGACTTCATCAAAATTGGCGGCAAACAGGCAGAAGGCGCGCTCGTAGTCGGCCCGATGCTGCTGGTTCCGGAGCAGGCGTCCGACAGCGTGCCGACGAAGAAGGTGGCGCTCAAGTTTGTCACCGACTACGCGCGCTTGTACGGCGCCAGACCGCCGATTTTCGCCGCCGGAGTTTATGACGCGGGCTTGCTGCTGCAGCATGCCATTCCGGTAGCTCTCAAGAAAGGCAAACCGGGCACGCAGGCTTTCCGTACGGCGCTGCGCGATGCGCTGGAGGAAACCAAGGATCTGCCCACGTCCCAGGGTATCGTCACCATGACCCCGCAGGACCATGCCGGCTTCGACGCCAGCGGCCGCGTCCTGCTCACCATCAAGGACGGCAAGTGGCTGCTGGTAAAAGACTGAGGCAGCCGTAGCGCTGCGGTTGGCGTTGCGCGCTCGCGCGCGCCAACCGTGATTTCTGCGCGGATGGAAAGCACGTCCGCACGGAAAACACGATAGTGAATATAAACAAGTGCGGTTTGGAGTGGCTTTTATACAAGATCGTCGATTGCACACGAATGTGCGTTTCATCCGTGTGCAATCG